>CAZARY010000116.1:0-7260 GCA_964487675.1 uncultured Clostridia bacterium
GAAAGCATTGCAACACCAAATACGGCAATTATTCTGATTTAACTTGATAACCATTAAATATTTTATGGCTGCCATATTTTATTTTTTCGTATTTAATTACTGACTTGCATTAACTTGAATCAGTAAAGCAAATTATATGTATGTTGCAATGTTTAAGCGAGGGATTTATATGCTTATGATGATACCTATTCTATCAGCAATTAGAAATTAAAGTAGAGCTTGATAGATTTGATAGGTTGTTGTAAATTGCTTATTAAAAATAGACGGCATTTGAAGGTATTTGAATTTTATTATCGAAATTTTTATTAGATGAATTTTGAAATCCGTGATAAAATGAATATACATAATCATACAAAAAACAAGTTTTTAAAAGGTGTAGCTACAAATATATATGTATAGTTTTAAAGGCTTTCCATAAGGGGTGATAATTTATGGTCAGTGTAATGGTAGTTATATTCTTGATCATAATAGCGATCTTTCTGTATGTAAGATTTACCGTTCATTTTAGTACATGCCGAAAAGTATCAGAAAAATATCCAGGTGAAAAAATTCAGGGATGCCCAGTTTGGACCTTAGTAGACGACAACAGCAATAAAAAAGCGAACAAAGAAAATATGGACTGTAAAACAATTAATCCCGAAGAAGATGGAGATCCAGAAGAAAACAAGCACTCTGAGGAGGGATAAAGGTGATCATACAGGGCCACAAAGATGAAATAGAAGGCATTCATGTCCCAGAGAGCCATGCTCTTAATACGGTAAAAAAAGTCATTTTTAATCCTGATAATGGGTGGTCCAGTCATGTGATGCGAATTTTTACCATGCATGAAAACGGTGGTACGCACAAGCATCAACATGATTGGCCGCATTATGTTTACGTTTTAAACGGTTCCGGTAAAATAGAGATAGACCAAGATGAATATTTTGTTGAAGAAGGAAATTATATGCTAATCCCTAGTGATGTACCCCATTCTATACAAAATCAAGGCAAAAAACCGTTTGAATTTATGTGTATTGTGCCACCTGAAGGCGAAAAATAGCTGCAATAGTTAAATTAGCTGTAGTTGTAGCGGCAAAAGTTTTTAGCAAGTATTGTTAATTTTGTTATTGTTTGTTTCTTTATGTCAAAATGTAAATCCAAAATTGGAATAATAAGGTCCATAGTTAACCAGTTCACAACTTTTAGAAACCTCAAGTAGAGAGGTTTTTTTATTTGCAGGAAAAATGCCATTGTTATAAGAATAATATTATTAGACCATGGTATTGACCCATTCAATCCATCTCAATTATTTTATTTGTGATGATATTGCGAATGGACAAGTACAGGTAAATTACAACAAATATTGACTGTAATCAGAATTTATGATGGCCTCTAGTTAATTTGTTGCGCTTCAGATTTTCATCCTAAAATTGAAGGGAGTAGCTAATATGCATCCTTTTGAGAATTTGTTCACACCCATTAAAATCGGCCATTTACAACTTAAAAACCGCATCATAATGGCAGCCACTGGCACAAATTTTAATACACCGGGTGGGGAAATAACCGAAAAATTAAAATCGTTTCTTAAAATGCGGGCACAGGGCGGCGCAGGCTTAATCATAGCTGAAAGTGCCTACATTTGTGACAGTGGTCGTGAATCTACTTATCAACTGGCAATCAACAGAGATGAACTTGTGCCTGATCTTCGCACGCTAACTGCAGATATTCAAAAAGAAGACACAAAAATTTTTTTACAACTCAACCATGCAGGGAGGCAAACTTTTTCAAATATTACAGGGATGGATCTCGTGGCACCTTCACCTGTGCCGTGTCAAATAATGAGGGGGAGGCCCCGCGAGTTAGAGCAAGAAGAAATTGAGAGTCTGGCGATCAAATTCGGAGAAGCTGCTAGAAGAGCTAAAGAAGCCGGTTTTGATGGTGTTGAATTACTAGCTGGCCACGGACATCTCATCAACCAATTTTTATCCCCTTATACAAATAAAAGAAATGACCAATATGGTGGCACCCTGGAAAATAGATTCCGGTTCCCATTACAAGTTTTGGATGAAATCAAAAGAAATGTGGGCATGGATTTCCCTGTCTCAGTACGTATCAGTGCAGAAGAATTCGTTCCTGGCGGAATCACCCTCCGGGAAAGCATGGTCTTTGCTAAGGTACTTTTAGAGCACAATGCTGATATGCTTCAAATCTCTGGTGGCATATATGAAACCAGGCCCATGATTGTTCAACCCATGCTTCTGCCACTAGGTCTATTTGCTCAACAAGCCAAATCAATAAAAGAAACCCTGGAAAGTAAAATTCCCATATCCACAGCCGGTAGAATTAAAGACCCCCATCAAGCTGAGAGATTAATCCAAGAAGATTATACCGATTTGGTAAGCATGGCTCGCCCGCTGTTAGCGGACCCATACTTTCCCAAAAAAAGCCAAGAAGGGCGTACAGATGAAATAAGAAAATGTATATCTTGTAATCAGGGATGCATGGATCGATTTATTATTTATGAAAAAATAACCTGCCTTGGAAATCCTTATTGTGGGTTTGAAACGGAAAGAAAAATTCATAAATCAGATCATAAGAAGAAAGTAATGGTGATCGGCGGGGGACCAGGTGGAATGGAGGCAGCTAGAGTAGCGGCTTTAAAGGGTCATGAAGTACTTCTTTTCGAAAAAGAAAAAGAACTGGGAAAACAGATAGAACTGGCCGCACTTCCCCCCGGAAAAAATGACGTGAGGGACTTAAAACAATTCCTCATCAACCAGGTCAATCAACTAGGGGTGCATATCTATAAAGGTTGTCATGTTGATAAAAATATGGTGGATGAAGTCAATCCAGATGCAGTGATTATGGCCACCGGCAGCAAACCAATTTATCCGGATATACCGGGGATTTCTTCTGACCATGTCATGACCGCTGAGGCTTTGTTAGGTCAGAACTTAGAAACAGGAAACAAAATATTAGTGGTCGGTGGAGGGTTGGTTGGCTGTGAAACGGCCTATTACTTGGCCGAACAGGGCAAAGAGGTATTATTAACCGAAGCAATGAGACAACTCGGGGTAGACATCGGCCCTTTTTATAAAGGATTACTGCTTTCATACATGCATGAACACCAAATAAAAATTTATACCCGGACAACCGTAAAAGAAATTACGGAAAATGCCGTTACCGTGGAGATTCAGGGAGAAAAAACGAGTGTATCTAATGTGGATAGCATTGTGCTTGCAGTCGGGCATGAACCAGATAATGCTTTATTTGACCAGCTCAATACAGTATACGAGGTTTACAAAATTGGAGACTGTAATGAAATAGGCAAAATCCTTGATGCCATTCATGAAGGGTTTGACTGTGCAAACTCAATTGGAGCATCATAAGATAATATTAAGAAAAAGTGATTTGATTGTTGGAAGTAGCAGTGTCAATAATTTAAAAGGAGATCAAAAAATGTGGCTAAAAAATCCAGATAAACTTAAAGAATTGCTTTATCGAATGGTGAAAATCCCCAGCATCTCTGGCACAAAAAAAGAAAAACATATGGCAGAGGAAGTCTACAGCATTTTGACAGAAATCCCTTATTTCCAAACAAATAAAAAATACTTGACTATGCATACGATCCCTGGGGACGAATTTGAAAGAGCTTATGTCACTGCTTTGTTAAAGGGTAGTGGCAGTAAAACGGTAATATTACTACAACACTTTGACGTGATTGATATTCAAGATTATGGCAATCTAAAAGCGTTCGCGTGTGATATTGATGCTATTACTGAAAAAATAACTCACTTTGAATTGCCGGAAGAAGCCCAAAATGACCTAAAAAGCGGGGAGTGGATCTTTGGACGGGGCGTTATGGACATGAAAGCCGGAGCTGCTTTACAAATTGCATTGATGCACGATTATTCCCAACACATTGAAGAATTAGATGGAAACATATTATTGGTTTCCACTCCTGACGAAGAAAACAATTCTAAAGGTATAGCTTCCGCCATCCCTTATCTTCTAAAATTAAAAGAAGAACACGATTTAGATTACGTATCAGTGATAAATAGCGAAAGCCATTCTAAAGACGCCGAAGGGAGGCATAATATTGCCATCGGAAGCATTGGGAAAGCTTTGGCTTTATTTTATTGTTTTGGAAAAGAGGCGCATGGGGGGAGCCCTTTCGAAGGGCTTAACTCAAGCTTAATTTTTGCCCAAGTCGCCTCGTTAATGGAAAAAAACACAAACTTTTGCGATGAATTTGAGGATGAGGTAACCCCGCCGCCTGTTAATTTAAAATCAGGGAATTTAAGAGGTGTCTACAGCGTAACCACGCCCCAAGTTACTACAGGTTTCTATAATATATTAATCATAAATTCTTCAACCCGGATTTTGCTAAATAAAATGACACAAGTGGCTCAAAAAGCATTAGAAAAAGCCATTGATATCTACAACCTAAGGTTTAATGAGTTTCAACAAAAAGCAGGAGACAAAGGAATGGAAACCTCCTGGGGGGTAATCGAGAATGCCAGTTTAAAATGGGAGCCATCTGTCTACACTTTCTCAGAACTTTATGCGACTGCTTTTGAAGCTTGGGGAAAAGAATTTGAGCGGGAATATAAAAAAACTGTTGAACATCTAAAAAACACCTACCAGGACGAAAGAGAATACTCCACTCAACTAGTGGATGCAGTGCACGATTTTTGCCCGGACAGAAATCCTAAAATAGTCCTTGCTTTTCTGCCCCCTTTTTACCCAGCTGTGAAAAATGAACGAGCAACAGAAAAGGAAAGACATATTTTGAAAATGACGGGACAGATCAAACAAGGAGCTAGAGAAACGCTGAATATTGAAATGCATACCTCCGAAATTTTCACCGGGATCAGTGACCTAAGCTATTTCCAAATAAAGGAAAGTAATGATATTGAAAATTATTTAATTCCCAACATGCCAGCCTTTAACCACGTGTATAATCTCCCGATTGAAGCTATAAGTCAGATGAATGTTCCAGTGATAAATATTGGTCCTTTAGGGAAAGATGCTCATCAATTTACTGAAAGGCTGCACCTCCCTTTTTATATAGAAAAAGCGCCCTATCTGCTGGAGTTAGCTGTTAAAGAAGCTTTGAAGTTTAATACAATTTATTAGAAAGATCATAAGCAAATTTAATAATCATTAAGTTTTATAAACCTATTTGCGTATGATCAAACAGTGAATGCCGCTTTTCTAAAATAGATCCGTAGGGTATAATCATAAAAAAGGAGCATCCGCTCAAGCATCAGAAAGCACATATAATTGAATGACTGATTTAACGTGATAGCATTTTTAAAATTTTTAAAATTATCGAAATATGAAAGGGAATTTTGGTACTTAGTCGTGCGTCGTAAGTAAAATTCACAAGGGCGAACGCAGGCTGTGTGTGATTGTGCTTTATGGACGTATGAATCAACGTTAGAGCTCACCTAAAGGGAGGGAATGCCTTAATGCGGAAAAGCGAACTTGGAATGTTTCTAACCGGTTTTGTTTTGATTTTCTCAGCTATGTTTTTGGTAACAACTTACTGTTTTGCAGAAGAAGATTTGCAGCTTCGAGTGAATGGTGAAACGGTTGAAGCAGATATGTATATTGAAAATGGGCGCACGCAAATTGAAGCCAGCGTGGTGGAAAATCTCCTGGAACAAACTTTTGAAAAAGAGTTTATAGCTCTTAGGCAAGTGTTTGAAGACGCAAACGCAAATGTAACATGGGTGCCGGCATCCCGTACCATTGAAATCGAGCTAGACCCGGTCCAAGTAGGGGAGGCGTACTTACTTACTCGCATTGATGTGGATCACGCGATGGACAATGTTCAAACCTTAAGCAAAGAGATTGGTCCAAGGCCAGCTGGTTCAGATAGTGAGCACCAGGCAGCAGAATTTTTAGCCGACTATTATCAAGGGCTCGGGTATACAGTTGCAGTACAGGAATATCCAGTTGACACTTTTGGCCCCGAAAATATGGGGTTGGCTTCTGTAGAACTTGTTGATGGAGAAGATTGGTTCGGTGAAATAGAATTCGAACATGAAACAGCATTTGGCCCATATGATTGGGGCGTTTACGATGAATGGCACGGTACCGAATGGCAAATGGGCGCTTCACCACACGGTACAATGACTGATGTTACCCTGTGCGGTAAACTGGTCAACGCGGGGGATGGTCGTGAAGCCGATTTTACGGAAGAAGTAGAAGGAAATATCGCACTGGTTCGAAGAGGAGAAGTAGAAGAGTATAAGATCGCTCAAAATGCCGATGCTGCCGGTGCAGAAGCCGTTATTATTTACAGCCTGGTTGGTGGCAGGGGTAACCTGGGACAGGCTTTTCAACCAAGATTAGAGAAAGTTATTGATGAAGAGGAAGAGGAGGAAGAAACTGAAATCGTAGAAGTGGATATCCCTGTGTTAGGCGCAGCTAAAATTCACGGCGCCTGGTTAACGGAAATGCTGGAAAAAGATACGGTAGAACTCTGCATAGATGCCTATTACAACGAAGACCTTATCTCCTACAATGTTGAAGCCACCAAGCCGGCTGAAAAAGAAGATGCACCGATTATAGCCATCACAGGGCATTTCGACTCTGTCATTGGCGCCCCGGGGGCGAATGATAATGCTTCTGGCACAGCAGCCACTATGGAAATGGCCCGCGCCTTTAAAGGGTTTGACCTCGACGTTGAGCTGCGTTTCATTAATTTTGGGGCTGAGGAGGTAGGCTTAGTGGGCTCTCGTTACTATGTAGAACAGCTGTCAGAAGAAGAAAAGGAACGATTTATGGGCGTGTACAATCCAGATATGGTAGGAACCAGCGACCCTTACGTGGAGCAACTTTTTGCTCAAACGGTAGATGGAGAGCCGAATGTGGTAACGGACAGCATGTTGGCAGCCGATGAGCGTTTAGGACATAACAAGGTAAAGCAAAGCCAGTTCCCCGCAAGCGATCATGTGCCATTTCATTATGCGGGCATCGATGCTGCATTATTTATCCATATGGCCGGAGAAGGTACGCCGCAGGATTATTATATTGAGCCAATCTATCACACGCCTCAGGACACCATTGAAGATAACATATGCCCTGAGCGCTATGAACAATCTCTTGAAATTTTAGGAGCAGCCGTATTAGACACCGCCATAAGTCAATAGTAATTTATATAAGTCACATTTGGCTGCAACAATGAACAGCCCCGGTCCCAACAGCCCCATAGTTCTGCCGTGTTAATAATTATGATACAGCATTTTGCGGCAGCAGGGCATTCCGGGG
>CAZARY010000117.1:0-7237 GCA_964487675.1 uncultured Clostridia bacterium
AAAAGACTTCGGGGGACCGTGGAAGGGAAAAGTTATGAAGTGGAAGTAGAACCTCTTTCGGGAAGTGGTACACCGCAGATTAAATCGATTGCACCCGAATCCCCTTCCACAGGCAAAGGATCGGCAAAGGAAAGAGAGAAAGATCGCCAGCAAGCCTCATCTCAAAAACCTTCCTCTAATAATGAAAATGCTGGAACCAGTCCAGCGCCGACTGCTGCTGGAGAAAACATTATTGAAGCACCTATTGCTGGGAACGTATTAAAAATACAAATTTCTCGCGGAGATCACGTCAATAAAGGCGATGTGGTTATGATCCTAGAGGCCATGAAAATGGAAAATGAGATTACGGCCGATCATGAAGGAGAGGTCAAAGAGATCAAGGTATCGGAAGGGAGTACCGTAGAATCTGGTGATCCCTTAATGGTTCTGGGGTAAATAATTTAATTAAGCCACGAAACATCTTATATCATTTGATATTAATGATGATATTAATGAAGTGCTGAAAAAGCGGTTTTTAGTGTGGCATTAAACTAGAAACCGCTTTTTTCTTTCTTTAATATGTAAGATTGTGTGAATCAAACAAGAAAAAAGCTGGTTTATTGTCCTAAATATTTCTTATCTAAAAACTTAACAAAGAAATTCTGGCATAAAACTTACAATCCCCAACCAAACAGAATGAGAATTGCAATTACAGCTACTAAAATGGAAAAGAATAGAAATTGGTCAAAATTCATATTGGCAATGGTGATTTTATCTTTTATTTCTTCTATTTCTTCAAAATCACCTTCTTTATTGTCAGATGCTTCATGATCGTGCTCCAAATGTTCGATTTCCAGAGTTAGTTCTCGCGATAGCAGCAGCGCCCCATAAAAGAAAGTGCGTAGCCTTCTGTAGCCCCTGGAAAACAGATGGTCTATGCTAAACCAGGCAGGCAAATTAATGCCTTTTTCCAAAGGGCTGCTTGCTGGGATAAAGATTAAAACACCTAGTCCCCCAAGGAGTAAAGCATCTCGTACACCGGTTAAGCTGTAAACATCCACCGAACTGGCATAAGGCAGTAACTCCTGTAAAATCTGCGGGAGAGCACCCAATACTAAAGTTGCCAATGACCCCAAGGCCAATGCAGTTTTCATATGGGGTGTCAAGGTTTTGATGATGTTTATTTTTGGTTTTATAAATCCGAGATAGACAAATTTACTAAACGATAAAGCCGTACCCGCACTGGCTACCAACAGCATAATCTGAAAAATTCCAGTGTCTTCAAAGGCTGCTTTCAATAAATGTTTACTAACAAATCCATTAAAAGGCGGAATACCAGAAATCGCCAGGGCGCCTGATAGGGCGCCCATAAATCCTACAGGTAAAAGGGTATATAAGGGTTTTTGATTATTGTTTGTGTTGCTGTGGAGCAAAACATTAATATTTTCTGTCTTGGTAGCGTAAAAAGCGGCGCCCGCGCTCATAAACAAAAGCGCTTTGTAAAGCATATGATTGACTACATGCAGCAACCCTCCGTCTGTGGCCATCGCTGTGCCCAAGCTGACACCGGCGACCATATATCCCACCTGGCTGATGATATGATAGGCCAACAACCGCCTTAGATTATTTTGCAGGAGGGCACATGCAATCCCCATCAAGGCCATGGCACAACCCATTAATACAAGCCCTGGGTGTGCAGGTAAAATCCTAGCAATGGCATAGACACCAATTTTGGTGGTGAGTCCTGACAATAAAACGCTGGCGGAAAACTGGGCGTTTGGATATCCCCATAAAACCCATACATGGACTGGCAAAAAAGCCGTTTTAATACCGATTCCGATAAGGAAAAACCACAACCCACTTTCAGGGTCTGTGATTGAGAAAGAGCCGGTTTCCCAAAAGTGAATCAGAATACCAAAAAGCAGAAATAATCCACCGATTATATGGAGGTAAAGGAATTTAATTCCTTTCCAAAGTTGGTGGTTTCGTGCTGTATTAATGATAATTATACCAGCTACTGAAAAAGTTAATAATTCCCAAAACAAGAACAATGTTAAAAAACTTTCTGCTAAAACCACACCCATAGCACTTGATACTGCCCAAAGGGATAAGCCCATTTCTTGCCGTGATAAAATATGTAGACCAAAGAGTAAAGCTAGGGCCCCTACAAAACTAAAACCAAATAACATTAGCTGATTATAAGGGTGTACGGAAAAAACAAGAATTTCTCCAAATTGAAGATGGGTGCCTTCTGTGAAATCTAATATGCCCCAGCTATTTATTAAAACAATGATGGCGAGAAAAAACAATGCCGCAATTATTAAACCCATAAGTTTACCTGAAGTTTGTTTTTTAACAGATAAAATAACCGGTGAAAGAATTACCGGTAGGAATATACCTAAACTTATAATTACAGTTAAGTAAAGCAAAGTATCACCTAAAATCCCCGGGCGGAGTCAATGGCTACCGTATGTTACCATTCAAATAAAAGCAAGAGCACTTTAAAACGTGCAAAAGTTTATGGCTTCTGACTGACGACATATTTTTTAAAAACAGAAAGGCAACTTTAATATAACATTAGGCCGATGTATAATCAATTTACAGACTAAAATTGATTCTATAAACATCCGCTATAACATTTTTGCAGATATTTACTAGCTTATTTTGCCTGAATTATTTTTGGGGGATTATTTTATTTTTGGCAGGAAATTTTTTATTTTTACATAAGTAATAACAACAATAACCTTTTTTTATGGTATTATTAGTAACAAAGGCTAAAAGATAGAAGGTGAGAAGCTTGTTACTCATTCTGTTGGAGGCCTTTTCAGGTATGACAACAACCATCAGCAACATGACGCTTCATAATAGCCTATCCATTTCAATTTTGCTGTCCCTCCTTGAATTTGTTAGTGAAAACAGATTTACTATCTGGCAGTATGCTTTAAATCACTTTTCACTAGTTCTAACGGTAGCCTTGTTGTCCATTTTACTGTGGGTTTCTATAGGCGTTATTATTGCTCGTTATGAGAGGCTATCAAGACCTGTTTTGGGCTTCAGCAACATCTTATTTTGTATTCCCAGTATTTCACTGTTTGGTTTATTTATCACGGTTCCTCACTTGGGATTGGGGAGAACGTCAGCGGTGCTTGCCCTATTGTTGTATGCCATGATGCCACTGGTGCGAAATGTCTATCGAGGAATCAGATCGGTAGACCCTGCCCTCCTAGAAGCTGGCAAAGGGATGGGGATGACCAATTTCCAATTATTGTGGCAAATCCAACTTCCCATTGCCTGGCCGGTCATATTTGCAGGCGTCCGGATTACCGTGGTTATGATAACAGGCATAGCGACCATGGCCACGTTTATCGGTGAAAGAAACCTGGGCAGGCTGATCCATCATGGGCTTGCCCGTTCCAATGATGATATGATTATTGCCGGCGCAGTTATCGTTTCTCTTATCGCGGTGGGTTTAGACTTTGTACTGAGCTTAGTGGAGAAAAAAGTCACCTCCCCTGGGCTTATCAAGCTCAGAAAGAAAGTTTAAAAAAGTCGTCACGCATTATCGTGACTTTAGTCATGAGTTAGTGGCGAAACATGTTTAATGAGAAAATTATGAATATAAAATAAATATCCTGAAACACATAAAAAATTCCACGTTAAGGGTTTTTAATGAAGCAATAAACAGAAATACTTGCCATTGATCTTGGCATTGTAAAAACAAACATGCAAATTAAAATTGAAGGAGGAAGCTTTTTGATTGAGGTCGAAAAGGTATCGAAAATATTTCCAGGAACCGAAAAGCCGGCAGTAGATAAGATTTCTTTTAAAGTAGAACAAGGGAATATCCTGGTTGTAGTGGGTCCTTCGGGTTGCGGAAAAACAACCACATTGCGGATGATAAATCGGTTGGTTTCACCCACGGAAGGTAAAATATATGTGGCCGGCGAGGATACAGATCATATAAACCATGATCGCCTCCGTAAAAATATCGGCTATGTCATACAGCAGATTGGGCTTTTTCCCCACAAAACCGTTGAAGAGAATGTGGCCCTGGTACCAAAAATGTTGAATTGGCCTGCCCAAAAAACAAAAGAAAGGGTGTATGAACTTTTAGAGTTGTTTAATTTGAACCCTACAGAGATAAAATGGAAATACCCACACCAGCTGAGCGGTGGACAGATGCAGCGCATAGGAGTTGCGCGGGCTTTGGCGGCAGATCCGCCAATCATGCTCATGGACGAACCTTTTGGAGCAGTAGATCCTATTATCAGGCATCATTTACAGAACGAATTTTTGAAACTGCATAAGTCGCTGAATAAAACCATCCTGTTCATCACACATGATATAGATGAAGCTTTGAAAATGGGTGATGAAATTGTGGTGATGAATGAAGGGAACATCGTACAAAAGGATGCGCCGTTAGAACTTTTATCTCATCCCAAAAATGAATTTGTAGAGAACTTGGTTGGGATTAACAGGGGTGTTAGGATGTTAGATTTGATTGCTGTGAAGAGGTTAGCTACGGGAAATAAAAAGCAAGGCGAGCATGAGAATTATTTAAATGTGGGCAAATGGAACGCAAATAATGCGGTGCATATTTCAAATGCATCAATTGGGGCTGATCAGCCGGTAAAAGAAGCACTTGAAACCATGATGAGAGAAGACACAGACACATTAAAGGTCGTGGAAGAGAATCGGGTGGTAGGACATATTAGCTGGCAGGAGATTAAATCTCATATTAATAAAATTAGCTCAAAAATGGTGACGGAAGATGTGGATTAATGTAAAATTAATTTAACTGGAGGCACTCAAATTGTTATGGGAAGATTTTATAAATGCCCTGCTTCACAGAACCCCGCCGCATTTGATTGAGCATATTCACCTCGTTTTTTTAGCCATGTTTTTTGCCATACTCGTATCTTTTCCAGCGGCAGTCATCATCACACGGGAGAAATATTTGCCTTACACGGATAGGGTTCTTTCAATATTTAATGTTGGGCAAACAGTTCCTCCCCTGGCTGTTATCAGTATTTTTTTACCGTTTCTTGGTGTGGGGACGGGACCAGCTGTTTTTGCGCTTACTATTTATGCCCTTTTACCCATTGCAAGGAATACCGTGGCGGGTCTGGCAAGTGTTCCAACCGAAACAAAAGAAGCTGCTTTAGGAATGGGTATGCAGCCAAAAGAGGTTTTTTTACAAGTGGAATTGCCGCTTTGCCTCCCTGTTATCCTAGCTGGTGTAAAAACTTCTGCTGTTTTAACTATCGGTACAGCCACCTTAGCTGCCCTGGTTGGGGCCGGCGGATTGGGAGCGGTGATCTTTGCCGGTATTAATTTTTTTCGGGCTGAACTTATTTTAGCAGGTACGGTAGCCCTTGGAGCTATGGCGCTAGCCATGGATAGACTGATAACATTGGTAGAGGTGCTCGTTCTGCCCCCGCATTTGCGTTAAAATCAATACGGGTTATCGGGTTAATTGAGTCGATATAAGCAGAGAGGGATGATATGGAATTTTTAATTCGGGTTGTTAATTTGATTTGAAGGGAGTGGGTGAATTGAAAAAAACAAGCGTGTTGGTGGGTTTGGGTATGGCTTTGCTGTTGATATTCGTCTTTGCAGGATGCGAACCTGATGGGCCATATGAAGAACCAGAAGAGGAGGAACATGAGGAGGTTGAAGAGGGAGAGCCATTGTCTGGCGAAGCACTGATAGAGGATCGGTGTACTAGATGTCATGGTTTAGATCGCGTGTATGTAGAAAGGAGAGAAGGATCGTGGCGAGGAATAGTAGAAAGCATGGTAGATAAATCGCCAGGGCTTCTTGATGATGAAGAATTCGATGCAGTGGTGGAATATTTACAGGAGAATTATGGGAATTGATGGAGTTTTATAGAGAAAGAGGGATTAAAACAGGCCAAAAATAGTGGATAAGAAAAGTAACTATAAGCAACAATGCAAGGCCTTGGTGGATAAAACGCACCTGCCTTTTCAAGCTTGTTGATTTAATAAGGATGCCCCCAACAATGGCCGACAAAAACAGGTTAGTCAGTACCAGGCTGCCCGTGTGCAGTCGAATAGCACCAAGCGCCAAGTAGCCGTGATAAGAACCGATGACTAGGGTTAGCAATCCCATAAAGGGATGTGCCGTTCGCCAAAACTTGTAAAGCTTACGCCAGGGAATTTCAATGCTTGTATCTTTGGTTTTTTTGGATTTAGTGGCGCTGGTGGCAATCATAATTTTCTTTAATGTGTAAATTTGAGCTAACAGAATTATTAAAATGACATTGAGCCAGCCCAGGGTAGCAACCACTTTATCACCTCTTTTTCTATAATACTTCTATATTTTTAATATCTTAACAAGTTTTCTAAAAGATTTTTGTGGGGAGGTTCCCTTAAGCTCTTAAAGTGAGATCCTTATGAGTTATTATAAAATTGTACTGCGTAAGGTTAGTTTCCTAAAATTTCATTTTATTTTTTTTTTGACTTAACCTTAAAATTCTACAAATGATACCAGATTCCTTTGAAAAGGGGTGAAGAAATTTGAAAAAAGGTGGCAAAAGACTGATTGATCAAAAGTACTTAAACAAAAAGATTTTGGTTGTTTCAATTTTAGTTATTTTGTTTGGCGGCTTGGTCTGGAGTGGCTGTGGAGAAGCTGATGACCAGGGGTTAACACTGGCTACGCCTGCAGAATGGCTGGAGAGAGAAGATGGATTATCGGCTTTTGAAGAACATTATGATTTTACGTGGCCGGAAGAACACATTATGGTTGTGGAATTGGGGTTAGGTTATGAAACCGTGGGCACAGGTGAAGCAGATGTGGGAACGGGGGATGCCACTGAGGGAAGATTAGAAAAATATGATTTACATGTATTGGAAGACGATCAAGAGTTTTTCCCGGCTTATAATCCTGCGCCTGTGGTAAGAAGCGAGATTTTAGAAGCTCATCCAGAAATAGAAGAGATCATGAAGGAATTGTCAGAAAGGTACACCCTGGAGAATTTGATTGAACTGAACAAAGAAGTCACAATAGAAGAAAAACAACCGGAAAATGTAGCCCAAAATTTTTTGGAAGAAGAAGGATTGATTGGCAATAATACGGGATCAGAAACGGATCAAGAAGGCCCTCCTATAATAGTGAGTTCTAAAACTTTTGCAGAAGCGGTGACCCTGGGAGCCCGGACCGGGCGAGTCGGGGGGGATAGGGGCTATCAGGTGCGAGATGAGACAGGTCGCGGAGACGGAGCGAGGATCAGAGA
>CAZARY010000118.1:0-7197 GCA_964487675.1 uncultured Clostridia bacterium
GCAAAATGGTACACCACCCGCTCTCACCAATGGTGCACAAAGCGTACACTTTTCATTTTTTCCCCGGGTTCGGTCATAGTCAATGGCATCAAACGGACAGTTGAAAATACAGTATCCACAGTTGATACAAATATCATTGTCTAACTGGGTTAAACCAAGCTCATCTTTATAAATGGCATCGGCTGGACAAGCCATCAAACAACTTGCTTCACGGCAATGTAAGCAAGCATTCTTTTTAAACAATTCCTCTTCTTCTTCCCTAATTCTAAAGCGATGAATCTCAGTCCGATAAATCCCTCTAGGTAGGCCATATTCCTCTGAACAAGCCCTGGTACAGGCATTACAACCGATACAGGCTTGTTTATCCACCAACATGGCATATTGTGGTTCATAACTGGCAGCACTTACCCTGCTCAAATTTGGCGATGATAATGATGCGCCGGCAACTAGGCCCGCACCAGCAATGGATTTTAAAAATTGCCTGCGCTCAAGCTGTACCCCAGTTTTTCTATTTGCTTTTGCCATTGCCTTCTTCCCTCCTATCTGTGATAATTTTAACAAAGTTGGGATAAAAAAACGATTTTATGATACTTTCCCGATATTAACAGAAAAAACTATCAATAAATATGTTACAAAAATATCTATCTCTATTTTAATATAAATGAAATTAGTTACTATGTCAACAGAAAGAACTCACTCATAATATTTAAAACAGCAACAGGAACTGTTTTACAACCCCCCAAGGAGAAGTCAGGTGGTCAATGATAAACAATGTATGAGCAAACGGTCTTAATGAGTTAGCGCTTAGAATAAAATGTAAAAATTTTAGTCTTCTATCTCAACTGCGTATTTTTTTAATCTTTCATTTTTTAATAAACATGCAGGGGGGTTAAACCCTGCATGTTATTCGATCGATTCATTTTAGCTACAAACGATATTGACAAGTTTTTGTGGGATTACGATTACTTTCTTTAATTCCTTTTCGTTCAAGTAGTGCTTGATCTTTTCCTTAGATAAGGCTGTTTCCTTTATTTCTTCTTCGCTCGCTTCAGCTGATACGGTAATATGGTCCCTAACTTTTCCATTCACCTGTATTGCCAACTCTACTTCTTCAGCCACCAAAGCGTCCGGATCATATTTCGGCCATCCCAATGAATGGACACTTTCTGTATGGCCAAGTTTTTCCCATAATTCTTCCGCTAAATGGGGTGTAAAAGGGGCAAGCAGTATCACCATTTTCTCCAGTCCCCACTGCAACAAAGAACTATTATATTCCTGCTCTAGGTATTTATTCGTGTGATTCATACACTCCATGATCGCACTGATCGCTGTGTTAAAATTATATCTCTTAGCAATATCATCGGTGACTTTTTTGATCGTTTGATTAACGACTCTGTAAAATCCTTTATCTACTTTTTGAAATTGTATTTCATTTATTGTTTGCTCTTGAGAAAGTTCTTGGGCATAGGCATCAATGACCCGGTAAACTCTTTGCAAAAATCGGTAACAACCTTCAACCCCTTCCTGGTTCCAGTCCAAGTCTTTTTCGGGTGGAGAAGCAAAAAGGATAAAAAGGCGACCTGTATCAGCCCCGTAAGTTTCAATGATCTCATCCGGAGAAACAATATTCCCTTTAGATTTACTCATTTTAGCGCCATCTTTGTTCACCATCCCCTGAGCCAATAAACGCTGAAATGGTTCACGGACATTCAAATAACCAAGATCGTATAAAACTTTAGTAAAAAATCTGGCATATAATAGATGGAGTACAGCATGTTCTATACCACCAATATACTGATCTACCGGCATCCAGTAGTTTGCGTCTTCTTTTCGAAAGGGTCCCCCCTCATAGTCAGGGCTAGTGTATCTCAAAAAATACCAGGAAGAACATACAAACGTATCCATAGTGTCAGTTTCTCTTCGCGCTGAAGATTTGCAGTAAGGGCAGGTAGTATTAACAAAATCTCCCCGTTCCCAAAGAACGCTTTTACTCCCCTGACTAAAATCTACGTCTTCCGGCAACATCACCGGCAGATCTGTTTCTGGTACGGGAACAGTGCCGCAGCTATCGCAGTATATAATGGGGATAGGCGCACCCCAATACCTCTGCCTGGACACCAGCCAATCGCGGAGTCTATAGGTGACCACTCCTTTTCCTATTGCCTGATTTTCCATATACTGAGTGATGGCATCTATGGCTTCTTCAGAGGCCATACCGTTAAATCCCGGGGAATTTATAAGTTCACCATACTCCACATAAGCTTCTTTAAGCATCCCCTGGCTTTCTTCACCGGGCGGCTTAATGACCTCAAAAATAGGAAGCTCATACTTTTTAGCAAAATCAAAATCTCGTTGGTCATGGGCTGGAACTCCCATAATTGCCCCCGTACCGTATTCCATTAAAACGTAATTACCAACTAAAATAGGCATCTCTTGTTGATTCATTGGATTAATGGCATACTTCCCGGTAAACACACCTTCTTTTTCGAGTTCTTCCGATTCTCTCGTTGCTTGTTCCATTTCCTGAACTTTTTGAATAAATTCGTTGACCTCTTTTGCTTTATCTGTACCTTGTACCAGCTTTAATGCTAAAGGATGTTCCGGGGCCAAGACCATGTAAGTCGCTCCAAATATCGTATCTGGACGAGTCGTGAAAGCCCTAATTTTTTCATCAAAACCTTTAACTTGGAAATCAATTTCAGTGCCCTCACTTCTACCAATCCAGTTTTCTTGCATCATTTTTACGCGTTCCGGCCATTCTTCCAAAAGATCCAAATCTTCTAGCAGTCTTTGGGCGTAAGCAGTGGTTTTAAAAAACCATTGAGAAAGGTCTTTTTGAGCCACCGTACTTCCACAACGCCAGCAAAGACCATTTTCCACTTGTTCGTTTGCCAGTACTGTCTCACAATCCGTACACCAGTTTACTGGTGCTTTTTTCTTATACGCCAACCCATTGTGATAGAGCTGTAAAAACATCCATTGGGTCCAGCGGTAATAATCAGGATCACAGGTGGCAACTTCCCTTTCCCAGTCATAGCTAGTGCCCAGGGCTTCAAGCTGTGTTTTCATATGTTGAATGTTATTTCTTGTCCATTCTGCTGGTACAGCCTGGTTTTCAATAGCTGCATTTTCTGCCGGCAGACCAAAAGCATCCCATCCCATAGGATGCAGTACATTAAAACCCCGCATTCTTTGAAATCTAGCCAGAACATCGCCAATAGAATAGACCCTCATATGACCCATATGCAGTTTTCCGGATGGGTAAGGGAACATTTCTAATACATAATACTTGTCTTTATCGGAATCGCTGCTTGCTCGATAAGGATTCCCTCGACGCCATCTTTCCTGCCATTTTGGTTCTATTACTTCATGTTTATAACCGCTCATACTTTTACCTCCAATCCAAATCATTCAAAATTCTTTTTAATATATATTTATGCATGGATATAATTATATTTCTGATTCCTCGGTCAAGTGGATTTCTTCTGCCTCTCCCCACAAACGCTCCAAATTATAGAACTCCCTGGTTTCTTCCTGGAAAATATGAACAAGCACACTATTATAATCTATAAGCACCCAATTGCCAGTTTCTACGCCTTCTTTGTGTAGGGGAGAAAAACCTTCAGTTTTCTTCAATGAAGTCATGAGGTGTTCAGCTAAGGCCTGGACATGCGTAATGCTCGTGCCAGTAGCAATCACAAAATAATCGCTAACCAGGGTCATGTCACGCACATCTAAAATGATTGGATTTTTTGCTTTCTTATCCATCAAAATTTCACCGATGCTTTTAGCCAGGTTGTATGATTCCTCCAAATATATCCCTCCAATGACAATTATAAGAAAACAAATTATTAGTAATCAGACTTATTCCTTGTAATTTTCGCCAATAATCACCGTTACCATGGCTTCATACCCTTTTTCAATATCGACTAATAAATCAGCTCTTGGTATTTCTAATGCCACTTGTCTTGCCGCTTCAGTAGGTTCTGCTCTGGCAATAACCTGGGAGGATGGGTAATCATAATGGTCTGCGTTTGCAATTCTAACAACCTGAAAGTCCATCTCTGTTAACTTATCTGCTACTTCTCGGGCTATGCCGGCTTCCCCTGAACCATTCAAAACTTCTACCGTGATCTCCTTTTCAGAAAAATTGTCCACTGCTCCTACAAAGTATTGATTCACCACCATATCCAATTGTTCTTCATCAGGCAATAAGTAGTAATAGCCCTCCGCTTTTTCTGTTGTTCCTGGAACTTTTTGGATGACTTCAATGTTTTTCTCTTCCACATAGGAGGATGATAATTCAAACAGCTCTTTCCATGATAAACTTGTTACCATGTAGTCCTTCACCAATCCCCTCGCCCTGGGAGCATTAAACAACCTAATATGGTCTCTCGTCGTTTCAATAAAAGCACTTAATTCGTTGACTAAATCAAAGTGTATTGCTTCATAGGCACTCGAATCCTCAGCCTCCATGATCATTTCTTTATAATGAGTTAAAGAAACATCATGTTCAAAGTTGAATTCCCCTGCTAATCTCTCCAATAGCTGGAGGTTAAGTACGATCATTTCATGCACATTCAACCCCAAATAACTCTCTGTTGCATGTATAAGCTGTTCGAGGTCATCCTTACCTTGATAGCTTTCTAAGTATAGTTCTGAATCTCCTTCAGCCCCTGTAAAATAGGTTTCTCCGGGGATAAACAAAGTATTGTATAAACTGGAATCATTTGGCTTGTTTAAAATCAAGACATATTCGAGTATATTATTTGGATTTACCACTGCTACCATTGTATTTGTGTATTCATGATTTTCGCTGGGGAATAAAGCTTCTGACCATTCGCCTTCATCGGCTAAATTTCTGCCTATCATCATATATCGAACGCCTGCCCCTAAAAAAAATACAACTATCACTAGTAATACAGTAAAGGCAACCTTTTTTGTTCGAAGTTTTGTTTTCCCTCTTCTTTCATTTTTCTGTTGTTTGTGCTGCAGATGGTCCAAGCAATTTCCCTCCTCTTTCTAGTATATAGTAAACCAAATAGCACTGCAAAATCTATCACTAAATTTGGACCTGACTTGGTCATCAAGGGATCTCTTAAAAGTGCCGCGGCGTGTTCCAGCCAAGCTTGAGTGATGTCATTTATTTATAGAAAATTCCCTATTATATAAATAATAATTACGTGCCTGTATTGTTAAAGGATGTATCACCAATTCGTCTCTAATTAAATATTCAAGGGTCCAGTCTAAAGCTTTTCTCATGGCTGTAACCGGTGTTCTAAAAGCTAGTTTTCTCAACATTTCAGACTTGGGATAATCTCTAGCTGGTTCCACCAAATCTGCAAGAAATATTAGAATCTCTAGCTGGGACATTTTAGGTCTGCCTGTGGTATGATATCTGACCGCATTTAAAAGATCCAGCTCTTTTATCCCTTCTTGTGACAATAAATAAGCGCCAATGGGACCATGAAGCAGTTCCGGGTTGTATTCTTCTGCTTCATCGATCAACAGATCTGTTTGTTTTGCCAGTTTCACCAGCCGTTCTTCTGGTATTTCTTTTCCTCGATCGTGAACTAATCCTGCCAGAGCCACCAGCTCCCTATCCAGAAAAAAATATTGATTTATACTAAGCGCAGTATCAACCACGCGCATCGAATGCTGGTATCGATGGGCGGATAAAATTTGGGAGAGTTTTTTGTCATATTTTTGATATACTTTTTTGTAATCCAACTTCGCTCCCTCCACCAAAAATCTAAGATTACTACTGTATTAATCTATCATAGCCTTGACCCTCTTTAAAATCATGTCTGTTATAAAATTTCATTGCTATTTGCAAAACAACCCTTGCTTTAATATATAGCGCTCAACCTCCCTAGGAACCATAAAGGTGATACTCATCCCTTTTTCTCGGCGCCGCCTAATTTCTGTTGATGATATCTCTACTCTGGGTACATCGAGATAGTGCACCCTTTCTTCTAAGCGGGGGAAAACCCGGTAAACCTTTGCCTGCAAATCCTTAAAAGAAAAGTCAGGTCGAGTGGCACAAATAAATTCACATAAATCCGGTAAAAACTCATAATCTTTCCAAGTCAAAATATCCAGTAAAGTATCTATCCCCGTAATAAAAAACAATCGAGCGTCCTTGCCATATAAATTTCTAAAATAACGGAGCGTGTCAATGGAATAAGATGGAACAGCTCGGTCTATTTCAAAACGACTCACATAAAAGTACGGCAACCGATTTGTGGCAAGTAAGGTCATATAATACCGGTGGATCCCCGGAGTAATATGTTCTGAAGGCTTGTGTGGTGGGATGCCGGTGGGAATAAATATAATTTTTTCAAGACAAAATTTTTGCCTGGCTTCTTCGGCTACAAGTAAATGGCCTAAATGAATGGGATCAAAAGTCCCCCCCATTAAACCAACTCTTAGACCACTGCCCCAGCTGTGCATTCATCTTCTCCCCTTTTATTAAATATTCTGGTTATCAAATTAAATATACCCTATGAGCTATTAAATAATCTATTTGCATTCTATGATTCATAATAAATAAATTCAAAATTGCCCACTTTAACGGTATCCCCCTCGTGAATACCTTTTTCTTTTAAAAGTTCTTCTAGTTTAAGTTTATCCGCTTTTTTCTGGAAAGCTTTTTGCCCTTCCTCCGAATAAACATCCACCCTTTGAACCAACTCTTCTAGTTCATCATGCTTTACATAAAAAGTTCCACCAGCTGTTTCTATTTGTGGAGGCTGCGATTTTTTGTCCCCATATTTAGAGGTATTCATGGTATACTGCACAATTTCCTCTCCCTCATACCTCTCTATCTTGTGCTTTGCTTGCTCAGTAGGTTCATCGTATGCCAACTCTGCAGATTCATCTGGTTTTACTTCCGCTTTTGGAAATCTTTCAAGTCTTTCGGCAAAACCCCACAGCATCTCATTGATACCCGAACCCGTAACTGCAGACACCGGAAAAACTTTTTCTACTAAACTATCCAGACCCGGACCAACCTCCAAGTGCCCCATTTCCGAATGAATCGCTTCGGTAAAATCTCTTAAATTTTTTTCAGCCACTTCTCCCAGATCCATTTTATTCGCAACAATAAACCTGGGTTTCCTGCTCAGTGTTTTGCTGTACTTCACCAGTTCTTTTTCTACAGTTAAAAAATCTTCAACGGGGTTTCTACCTTCTAAT
>CAZARY010000119.1:0-7191 GCA_964487675.1 uncultured Clostridia bacterium
TGTATTGTTTACTTATGTCGGCGTTAATATGCTGCTGCCAAGTATACACAGCTATGTCTAATAAGGTTTAGGGATAAGAGGTGAGGCAAAAGGCAAAACCCAAAGCAATTAAAAATACATTTAGGAAGCCATAAAAGCTGAATAAAAAAGGTATGATGAGCAGCTAAAATTTTCTGCAAAAGAAAAGCGGTAGAAACTATTCCCAGAGACATGTGGGGCTGTTTTTTCTGTTTTTTAGCTGCTGCTCTTGCTATATATCTACAGTGACAAAAGCGGAGCGTGTTTTCTAACACAAACAATCTTCTATTTTGCCTGTGTTTGCCAGGTATTTTGGTGACCTGGGATATTTGCTTCTCTGGGCACTTTTTATCGTCAGGAGGTTGTAAAACGACTTTGCCTCTGAAGAGATGCTTCTGGTTTCTTTTTATGATACACTTATATTGATAAGCATTACTATCACCACCATAGTCAGATTGGCGGAACAGGTATATGTCGTAAATCCGGGGCTGGCAAATCAATTTTTTTCTATCTCAATTTAACTCAATTTAAGGGGATTTATGCTAATCATATTTAATTATTTTTCACCCAGATCATCTCTAATGGCCTGCACTATTTTTATTAAAAGCGTTATAAAGCTTATGTCTTGATCCCGATATACAAATTATGTGAGCTTTACTAACTTTCAAAAAGGGGTTTGTTCGTTGGACTATCAAAGAGTAAATCAAACCAAGAACGAATATTTTCCGCTCATGCTAAATTTAAGTAATAGACTTTGTGTTATTGTGGGGGGTGGAAAAGTCGCCACCAGAAAAATACTTTCCCTTATTGAGTTTGGTGCCCGGGTCAAAGTGATCAGCCCTGAAGTAGACAAGAAAATTGAGGAATTGGCCAGGCAGGAGATGATTATCTGGTTTAATAGAATATATCAAACAGGCGATTTAGAAGGGGCTAGGTTGGCTTTCGCCTGTACGGATGACATAGAGGTCAATGAGCAGGTTGCTCTAGAAGGTAAAAAATTAAATGTTTTAACCAATATAGCCACCTCAGGGAACCAATCAGATTTTATCCTTCCTGCCTCTGTTAGGAGAGGAGACCTGGTTGTTTCGGTTTCTACGCAGGGAAGGTGCCCGGCCCTGGCTCGAAAATTAAGAATGGAGTTGGAAGAACATTTTATTGGAGAATGGGAAGCTTATCTAAAAGCTTTAGAGTTTGTTCGTCGAAAGCTAGCTGAAAAAATTGAAGACTCGGGAACCCGGGGTGCGATTTTGCGCCAGATCACATCAGATCAAGAACTGCTCAAAAAGTTTAGTAAAGCAAGCAAAGAGAATGCCATCCAATACCTGGATGAAATTATAGACAACGGGGGTAGACATAGGGATGAACTCTGAACAAAGCGACAAAATAAGAATAGGGACTAGAAAATCTAGCTTGGCTCAAGCTCAAGCCCAGGAAATCAGGAAAGCCATTGAAAGCTTTTTTCCGGATGGTAAAGTGGAAATTCATAAGATCCAAACCCGCGGGGACCGCTTGGTAGACCGGTCCCTATCAAAAATTGGTGGGAAAGGCCTTTTTTTAAAAGAAATTCAACAGGCTCTTTTTGATGATGAAATAGATATAGCTGTACACAGTATGAAAGATGTGCCTGCGGAAAGGCCAGACGGTTTAGAGATTTGCGCAGTACCCAGGCGCAAACCTGCTGAGGATGTACTCGTTTCTCATGGTGATGTGAGTTTGGATAATCTACCTAAAAACGCTATTGTGGGTACAAGCAGCTTAAGAAGAAAGTCTCAATTGCTTGCTTATAGGCCTGATTTAGTCGTTAAGCCGCTTCGGGGCAACATAAATACCCGGTTAAATAAACTGCTGCAAAGTGATGAATTTGCAGCCATTATTTTGGCCAAGGCCGGCCTCATAAGAGCAGGCTTGGAGGGCTGTATTTCCCAGGAAATTTCACCAGAGATTATTTTGCCGGGCATAGGCCAAGGAGCTCTGGCTGTGGAAATAAAATCTGATAAAAATCATTTAAGGGAGAAGCTTAATTTTCTTGAAGATTTTAAAACCAGAGTGGAGATAACAGCGGAAAGGCAGTTTTTAAGAACTTTGGAAGGAAGTTGTCACGTGCCTATTGGTGCCCTAGCAGTATTGAAAAATATGGGCAGTAATTACACTTTAACTTTAGATGGAGTGGTAGCCAGTTTAAATGGCGCTGTCGTTTTAAAAGATCAGGGAATAAAGCATTTTTCAAGTTCGGATCTTAATTATATTGAAATAAATTATGCTGCTTCCAGTTTGGGTAAGGAATTGGCTGCATCCCTTATAGAGCAAGGAGCAGGAAAAATCATTCGAGAAGCAGAGGAAGAGGTGGAGTAATTGTACGGAAAAGTAGTTTTGGTTGGTACAGGCCCTGGTGATCCGGGGCTGGTGACTCAAAAAGCAGTTGAATGTATACATGAAGCGGATGTACTGGTATATGATCGGTTGATACCCGGAGGGTTATTAATCCAGGCAAAAGAAGGGGCAGAAAAAATTTTTGCCGGGAAACAACCGGGTGGACATACTATGAGCCAAGAACAAATCAATGCACTGCTGGTAAATAAAGCGAAACAAGGCAAATTGGTGGCTAGGCTTAAGGGTGGAGACCCTTTTGTTTTTGGCAGAGGCGGTGAAGAAGCCTTGGCACTTCAGGAAGAAAACGTAGAGTTTGAAGTAATTCCAGGCGTCACATCGGCTGTTTCAGCTCCAATGTATGCCGGTATTCCTTTGACGCATCGTGGCATCAGTTCAAGCTTTACTGTGGTGACCGGGCATGAAGACCCAATGAAAAAAGAGAGTGCCATCCAATGGGACCAACTTGCTAAAACGTCAGGGACCTTATGCTTTTTAATGGGGGTAGGGAACCTGGAAAAAATCGCTTCAGCACTTATAAGAAACGGTCGAAACCCTGATACACCGGTAGCTTTGATAAGGTGGGGAACACGACCACACCAGGAAACATTGACAGGAACGCTGGCGGATATCCCGTCAAAAGTGCAAGAAAGGAAGTTTAAAGCACCAGCGGTCATCGTGGTTGGAGAGGTGGTGTCTCTTCGCCACAAAATTTCCTGGTATGAAAACAAACCTCTTTTTGGAAAGACGGTGATTGTAACCAGGGCCCGGTCTCAGGCGAGCGTGCTTTCTAGACAAATCCAGAGGCTGGGTGGGGACCCCATCGAAGTGCCTGCAATTAAAATATCCTCCCCGGAAAGTTTTCGGGATCTAGATGAGGCTTTGGGAAATATTGAATCCTACAGTTGGGTCGTTTTTACCAGTGCCAATGGGGTAGATAAATTCTTTCAGCGGCTGGAGTCTATGGAAAAAGATTCACGAAAACTTGGCAAAAACAAGATAGCTGCTATTGGGACGGGCACAGAAAAAGCACTTAAAACCAAGGGGATACATCCCGATGTGGTGCCTAAAGAGTTTCGGGCAGAAGCCTTAATAAACGCTCTTAAAGGCCGCGTCCAAAAAGGGGAAAAGATACTCATTCCCAGAGCAAAAGAAGCCCGGGAGATACTCCCTCAAAGCTTAAAGGAATTGGGGCTTGAAGTGGAAGTTGTAACCGCTTATGAAACCATTAGGGAAAACGGAGAAGCCCTAACACAGTTGAAACACCTGCTTGATATTCAGAAAGAGAGCAATAAAGAAGACCATAAAAACAAAAGGCAGTTACAAGCGCATGCGATTACTTTTACCAGCTCTTCTACCGTAAGAAACTTTATGGAGCTTTTGTTGAAATTAGTGCAGCTAGAAAAGGATCTAACGGATGCAAACCCAGCTCGATACCTGGATCAGATATGTGTCGCTTGTATTGGACCGATCACGGCGTCGACTTGCTGGGATTTTGGCATTGAAGTCAATGTGGTGGCGGAAGAATATACCATTGAAGGGCTTCTTAACGCTTTGATAAGATACTTGAAAAGAGTTTAAACCATTTTGAGGCATATTATATACATGCGTATTATAAAAATTTCGCAAAGAATCCGGTTGGGTCGGGAAGGGGGCATTTACATTGATAAGTGTTACAAAATTATTAGCCAGTCATAGTGAGCATTATGGCGATCACTTGAGGTACCACCGTGAAACAAAAGATACCCATAATGGTACCAGCAAAGGCCGAGGGCCTGTTGTGGTTTGGAACTGCACACAACGGTGTAATTTGAACTGCATACATTGTTACTCCGATGCTAGCAGCAGCTGTGGGCCAGGGGAGCTTACTTATGAGGCCGGCAAACATTTAATTGATGACCTATCCGAATTTAATGTACCGGTCCTTTTATTTTCAGGTGGTGAGCCCCTATTAAGAAAAGACTTTTTTGAACTGGCAGAGTATGCCGTGACCAAGGGCATTAGGGTGACGATATCTACCAATGGTACTTTAATTGATAAGGAAATGGCGCGAGATATTAAAAAAATTGGTGTAGGTTATGTGGGCATAAGCCTGGATGGTATTGGAGAAAACAATGATGAGTTTCGGGGGAAACCCGGAGCTTTTGAAAACGCATTGGAAGGCGTGAGAAATTGCTTAAAAGAAGGCCAAAGAGTTGGTTTACGATTTACCATCAACAAGAGAAATTATCAAGACATCCCGGGGATATTCCAATTGATTGAAGAAGAGCAAATTCCTCGAATGTGTTTTTATCACTTGGTATACTCTGGTAGAGGGAGCAATATGATTCAGGAAGACATTTCACCGGATACCACACGAACAGTGATAGATGATATAATAAAAAATACGATTTATTTTGATCAAAAAGGCGACCAAAAGGAAATACTGATGGTGGCCAATCACGCTGATGGTGTCTACATCTATAAGCAAGCAGAAAAATATGCCCCCGAGCGGCAAGAGCACATCTATGAGCTTCTAAGGCAGAATGGTGGGAATAGAAGTGGCATAGCCATTGCTTGTGTGGACAGCCAGGGAAATGTTCATCCAGATCAATTTACATTGAATCATACTTTTGGTAATGTAAAGGAGCGATCTTTTGGCGATATATGGGCCGATACATCCCAAAATGAAATATTAAAAGGGTTGAAAAATCGTAAACCTTTATTAAAAGGAAGGTGCGGTCAGTGTAAGTGGCTCCAAGTATGTAATGGCAACTTTCGAGCTCGGGCAGAAGCATATTACAAAGATTTCTGGGCTCCTGACCCGGCTTGTTATTTAACTGATAAGGAAATTGGTTTGGCGTAAATATCTTCATTTATAACTAATTTTATAACAAATCTTTAAATATTTTTGTTTGCAAAGGAGGTTCGAACAATTAGATTTCCCCAGTACAGAATGAGGCGATTGCGAAAGAGTGAAACGTTTAGAAGAATGGTGAGAGAAAATAATATATCTATAGCAGATCTTATATACCCAATGTTTGTCCGCGGCGGTGAAGGTCAGTCTCTCCCGATACCTGCGATGCCTGGAATAAAACAGTATTCAGTGGACAAAGCTATAGAGCACCTGGAAGAGGTTAAAGACCTGGGGATCCCTGCCGTCATGTTGTTTGGGATCCCGGATTATAAAGATGAAAATGGCAGCTCGGGAAAAGACCCGGAGGAGGCTGTTCAAAGAGCTTGCCGAGAAATAAAAAATAGATTTCCAGAACTGGTGGTTATAACTGATGTTTGTTTGTGTGGATACACCAGCCATGGTCACTGCGGAATCATTAGAGAGGGAGATGTGAACAATGATCTTACCTTAAACGCATTGGGCGAAGTAGCTGCTTCTCATGCCAGGGCTGGTGCGGACATGGTGGCACCGTCTAATATGATGGACGGTTTTGTTCAGGCCATCAGGGCTGCATTAGATGAAGAAGGATTTAAAGATATTCCGATCATGGCCTATTCTGCCAAATTTGCTTCAAATTTTTACGGCCCCTTTAGAGATGCGGCAGAGTGCGCCCCTTCTTATGGAGATCGGAAAGCCTATCAAATGGACCCACCCAATGTGCGTGAAGCTGCCCGGGAAGTAGCTTTGGATATGTCTGAAGGGGCAGATATCTTGATAGTTAAACCAGGATTAACTTATATGGACGTGATAAAAGAGATCAAAGAAAAATTTCATTACCCCCTGGCAGTGTACAATGTAAGTGGAGAATATGCCATGATAAAAGCGGCTGCCGAGAAAGGATGTTTGGATGAAAAGCAGGTGGTTTTGGAAATAATGCATAGTTTTAAAAGAGCAGGTGCTGATATGATTCTCACCTATTTTGCCATAGACGTAGCAAAATGGCTTCGAGAGGGGAATTAAATATGAAAATAATTTCTTGGAATGTAACAAAAAGCTGTCATTTAAACTGCTTACACTGCTATCGAGACGCAGGCGAAAGGGAAGCCGGTGAGCTCTCCACCTGGGAAGGGAAAAAACTCCTAGATGAGATAAAAAAAGCAGGTTTCCAAATTATGGTTTTTAGCGGGGGAGAGCCCCTAGCGCGAGAAGATATTTATGAATTAATAAAATATGCCAGCGAAATTGGACTCAAGCCGGTACTTGGCACGTCTGCGACTACGGTGAGTCGACAAACGGCAAAGGCATTAAAAAAAGCTGGAGCGCTCAGACTAGGTGTGAGCCTGGATAGCATTCACCCTGAGGTACATGATGAATTTCGTCAGGCACCAGGAAGTTTTCATGACGCGATGAAGGGGATGGAAAATTGCCTGGCTGAAGATTTGGAATTTCAAATTCATACTACTATAGTGAAACAAAACTATTTGGAATTTGAACAAATTACTGACCTGGCTGTTAAAATAGGGGCAAAGGCACATCATATATTTTTTTTGGTCCCTACAGGCCGGGGTGAAGAGATAGAAGCAGAAGGGTTAGGGAAAAAGCATTACGAAGACATGCTTCATAGGATAATGGAGAAACAGAAGCACGTTGGTATTGAATTAAAACCCACGTGTGCGCCCCAATTTATGAGAATCGCAGCCCAAAAAGGGTTTAGCCTTCGGTTTACCCGTGGATGCCTGGCAGGTACTTCATATTGTTGTATTACGCCTGCGGGGGATGTCAATCCCTGTCCTTATTTGCCATTAAAGGTTGGAAACGTTTTGAATACCCCTTTTGATCAAATTTGGCGGGATAGTAAAATTTTCCATCGGATGCGAACATTGAACATTGGAGGAAAATGCGGTAGATGCGAATACTTGGATATGTGCAGC
>CAZARY010000120.1:0-7060 GCA_964487675.1 uncultured Clostridia bacterium
CTTCCACTAAAGCTTTGCAAATTCCCTCAGCAATTTTTCTTTTTTGGTCCTCTGTTCTACCTTCTAGAAGTTCCACTTTGACTATCGGCATGGACAATACCTCCTTTAAAAATTTTAGATGCAAACAATTAGCAAGTGAATTACATGCATACATTATACAAGATCTTTAGTACGGAAGCAGGGACTGATTATTCTCTCTTTACTTAATATAATTCTATAGTGTTTCATAAATTCCTTTGCTTTAATGGGGATTCTGCTATAAACTTCAGCACATTATATTGGAAAAAAAGAGGAACCCAGGCAAAGATATAGAAATAAAACAATACGATGAAAATACGGTGAAATGTGAGAAATGTTCAAAAAAATGCCCAACAGTATCGCTGGTATTTCAAAACACAGCCGATAAAGAGTTCACAATAAAGCAAAAATTAAAAACATTTCAATAAATTTATTGTTTGGGAGCATGGGCGGTATTGGTATAAATGGGAATAAATCCTGGTTAGGAAACATTAAAATTGAGAGGAGGATTTGAGTTGGCTGATTTTTTAATGCCCCCTGTCAATCTATTTGGGTCTGGAACGGTGGCGGAAACAGGAAAGAGATGTAAGCTATTAGGTGGGAAGAAAGCTTTGTTGGTGACAGATAGAGGGATGGTGGATTTGGGCATAGCTGAAAAAATAAAACAATATATCGAATCAGAAAACATAGAAACAGCTGTCTTTCAAGAAGTGGAACCAAACCCAAAGGACAAAAATGTGGAAGCTGGTTTAAAGGTATTTCAAGATGAAAAATGCGATATGTTAGTAACTTTGGGTGGCGGGAGTGCCCATGATTGTGGTAAAGGCATAGGAATTATGGCAACCCATCTGGGGAAAATCAGTGATTATGCCGGCATAGAGACCTTAACCGATCCTCTCCCTCCAATCATTTCAATTAACACCACTGCCGGTACTGCCAGTGAAGTGACGCGGCACTGTGTGATCACAAATACAGACACCAATGTAAAATTCGTGGTGGTCAGCTGGAGAAACTTGCCCAGTGTATCTATCAATGATCCGGAATTGATGATGAGTAAACCTGCTGCTTTAACTGCTGCAACGGGTATGGATGCGCTTACTCATGCGCTAGAAACCTATGTATCTGTAGGGACGAATCCAGTTACGGATGCCCAAGCGATTCAATCGATGAAATTGATCGCAAAATGGTTGAGATCAGCTGTTTACAATGGAAGCAGCGTTGAAGCTAGAGAAAATATGGCTTACGCTTCCCTGCTTGCAGGGATGGCGTTTAACAACGGAGGACTTGGGTATGTTCATGCCATGGCGCACCAGCTTGGAGGCCTTTATGACATGCCTCATGGCGTAGCAAATGCGGTTTTACTCCCTCATGTAGAAAGATTTAATTTATGTGCAGTTCCTGAACGGTTTGCCCATATAGCTGAAATATTTGGTGAAGATATTAAGGGGATGTCCAAAAGAGATGCCGCTGAACTTGCTATAGAAGCCATAGAGCAGCTCTCCAGTGATATTGGCATACCCGCTGGTCTTTCTGAGTTGGGTGTGGACAAAAAAGACTTTGCCACAATGGCAGAATATGCGTTAAAAGACGGCAATGCCTTTACTAATCCTATTCAAGGCAGTACGGAGGATGTAATAAATATTTTTGAGGAAGCCTATTAATTGATAATAACACTTTAAATTTTGTAAGATTAAGACACTGCACGTCAGAACCAGGAGAAATGACGCTAGGTAATACTTACTCACCGTTTCTAATGAAACCTGGTTTATATTAAAAGCATCATGGGCTGGCTATATAGGCCAGCCCACGATGCTTAAAGAGAAATCTTCATGCGTATGCAAAAAATTTTCCCCCTGTTTGCCCCCTTAAAGGGGAAGACTGGGAGCCAATTAACTTACCAATTTTCTTCCAGTTTCGGTTCATAAGATCCTTCTTTTAGAATAGAACGGGTATTCTCCCAGGCCCTTTCAGCCTTATTAATATTCGCGGGATTTTCAAGCCCGTATTTATCTTTATTTTCTAAAGCATGGGGAAGTGGGAGGATGTGATAGTTAAGGCCGCCGTTTGCTTGAAATCTGTGTACCCAGGTGGGTGTGTAGCGCACCGCTTCCACAGAGATACTTTTATCATTTTCACGTAATACATCAACATGGAATATGATCCCGTCTTCAGTGTAAGGACTGTTCAAGTATTCCGAGCGCTGGTTTGAAATAAAATTTCCCATGGAATTAATCACAATGCCCCGCTTCCCCGAATCCGTTCTTATTTCATCCACGGGTTGGATGACGTGTGGATGGCTGCCGAAAATAATATCCACTCCATTTTCCACCAATTCTTTCGCAATCTTTTCTTGGAACACGTCGGGATAACGCTGGTATTCCTGCCCCCAGTGCATGAAGAACACAATCAGTTCGGCCCCTTCTTCTTGCATTTCTTTTACCCGCTCTACCATTTTAGTCATATCTTTGTCAAGTTCATTGGGGTTAAAGCTATCCAGTAATTGCCCCACTTCTTCTGACATAGGGATCCCATTGATCGTTCTTTGCCCATTGTGGCGTGGGGTTTCATAAGTGTACGCAGATAAGCCGATGTGAACTCCTTCGACTTCTTTAATTAAATAACTGTTTTCATCTGTGGTTTTTCGGGTGCCAATGGCTTCCATGCCGTGATCTTCAATAACATCTAGAGTTCTTTTAAGGCCTTGTTCCCCCCGATCTATGCTGTGATTGTTGGCAGTAGAGAGTACTTGAAATCCTGCATCTTTTAATGCTTCTGCCAGGGCATCGGGCGAATTAAATAGTGGAAAACCAGTAAAACCCTGTTCTTCTCCTGCCAGGACTGTTTCTAAATTACCCAGAACCAAATCGGACGGGCCCATATGGGGAGTAATGTATTTGAAATTATCGCTAAAGTCATACGCATTACTTTCTGGATCGTACTGCGCATTTAATTGTGGGCTGTGAACCATGATATCTCCTACAGCGGAGATGGTGAGTTCCGCTGTTTCATCTATTTCCGTTTGTCCTGCTTCCTTTTTAGATTTGTCTTTTGTTTGATGACTATCTTGCTTTTCTCTGTTCGCCTCTTCATTAGAACTGCTGACTATTTCATATTTATTGGTTTCCGGCTGATCTTTGGAGTCAGAGAGTGGCAGAATATGACATCCTGAAATTGTCAGCAAGGCCAACAATGAAAACAATAGCAGCAACATGATGGGATACAGTTTCATTAAAGCCAGGCCAGATGTTGTTTTAGTATTCATTTGTTTAATGTTTGTGTGTTTTTGTTTACCGGTGTTAACTGGTACCAGCATCTTTTTTCCTCCTATTTATGATAGTTAGAATGCGATTCAGAGGGCGATCTTTTGACCTAAAAATGTTCTACGCAACCCTTCAAATAATAAATTTAATCAAATTCTTTGCGGCTTTATAGATAATATGGCCCTGCTTATTCGGATTTAATTGAATTATACCAATCTTTTTTCTCCACGTCATCTAGCTGAAACGCTTCCCAGAGCTCAATTTTTTCAAGCGTCAGTGTCATCACTGTCATCTCAAAAAGAATCAAAAAATCATTTCCCAATCAAAATGTTTGGTGCAATTAACGCGTATAATTTTTCAATAGCTGATTTGATGAAGATTTAGCATGCAATAATAGAAGAGAGGTTGTGCCCTATTTAGGGGAGAATAAAGCCTCTTTTAATGAAGTTTAATAACACGAAATTAAATGGTATCATATTATTTAGGGGTGTCAAAATGCAAATCAAATTTAAAATCTGGATAGAAAACGATGAAGGTGAGTTAATCATAGGAGAAGGACTTTTAAAATTACTTACAGCTATAAAGGAAACCGGGTCTATTAGCCGTGCTTCTAAAGAGATAAATATGTCATACCGTACGGCTTGGGGAAAATTGAAAAAACTAGAAAAAAGATTAGGTTACCAGCTGGTTGAAAAAAAGCATGGTGGAGAAAAAGGCGGAGGGACGACACTCACCAGTAATGGGGAAAAATTACTGGAAAACTATAACCAGATTTATCAAAACACTGAAGCGTTTGTTCAAAAGCAGTTTGAAGCATTTTTAAAATAACAAACTTCATATATAAGCAAAATCCCAAAAATTAGTTTAAAATATGAGAGGTGAAGGAATTGAATTCAGTTGTCATAGTCTCAGCTGTGAGAACACCCATAGGCAAGCTAGGTGGTGCTTTACACAACGTGTTGCCTGAGGAATTGACAAAGCTGGTATTGAACGAAGCAATATCCAGGGCAGAAATAAACAAGGAGCAAGTTGATGAGGTCATAGTAGGACAAACCAAACAAACTACAGACGCCCCGAACCTAGCGAGAGTAGCTTCATTATCGGCAGGTATACCCGAACACATACCTGCCTACACGGTGCATAGGCAATGCTCCTCTGGCATGCAGTCTATAGTGAATGCAATCATGCAAATTCAAACAGGGCATGCAAAAATAGTTTTAGCGGGTGGCGTTGAAAGCATGTCAACCGCCCCTTATTATTTGAGGCAAGCCAGATTTGGATATAAAGCGGGCAATGGCTATTTATTGGATCCAAATACTGAAAGCCAGCCAAAATCTCAACCGGAAGAAATATACGGTACATTTAATATGGGGATCACCGCAGAAAACCTGGCAGAAAAATACAACATTTCGAGGAAAGCGCAAGATGAGTTTGCCTTGAGTAGTCAGGAAAAAGCGATAGATGCCATTGATCGTGAAAAATTTAAAGAAGAAATTTTACCAGTTCAAGTTAAAGAAAGAAAAAGGGAGTTTATTGTTGACACAGACGAACATCCTCGAAGAGATACAAATTTAGAGAAAATGAGCAAATTAAAACCAGCATTTAAGCCTGATGGAACGGTGACGGCAGGAAACAGCGCCGGAAGAAATGATGGCGCTTCAGCAATGGTGGTGATGTCAGAGGCAAAAGCTCAGGAACTAGAAATAAAACCATTAGCCAGGTTTGTGTCCATGGGCATTGCTGGGGTAAGCCCGCAGCTAATGGGTATAGGGCCGGTACCGGCTACAAGAAAAGCGTTAAAAAACGCAAATTTGGATTTATCAAAGATTGATGTCATAGAATTGAATGAAGCCTTTTCTGCTCAAAGTTTGGCGGTTGTCAAAGAGCTGAATTTAAATTTAGATAAATTAAATATCAATGGTGGCGCTATCGCACTGGGTCATCCCTTGGGATGTTCAGGCAATAGAATAGTTGTGACATTACTGCATGAAATGAAAAGAAATAGTTCAAAATACGGGCTGGCCACTATATGTGTGGCAGGTGGCCAAGGGCTGGCCACGGTTTATGAAAGCATAAATGTGTAGATTTCTTTTGAGAAACTACGGCAGAAAGGTCACTATTTAGCTTTGAGAGCAAGGAGGTGAATCCAAGTGGACAAGGATAAAATTTTAAATGTTTCCGAAGCCATTGCCCATGTAAAGCCAGGCTCGTCTATAATGGTAGGCGGTTTTGGAGATGCGGGTAATCCGGATTTACTGGTGGATGAATTAATTCAACAAGGGATAGGTGAATTAACCATCATAAGCAATGATTTAGGTTCTCCAAACAAGAAACTGGGCAAATTACTCACAAACAAAAAGATCAAAGGAGTTATAGGTACATATTACAACTGGAATCCGGAAGTAGCTGATGCATATTACGCTGGTGAAATTGATGTGCAGCTAGTTCCTCAAGGCACTTTGGCAGAAGCAATAAGGGCAGCGGGTGTGGGCATTCCCGCGTTTTACACAGCAACCGGGCTAGATACTGAATTGGCCAAGGGGAAAGAAGTCAAAAAAATCAACGGCTCCAGATATGTTTTAGAACATGCCGTCCATGCCGATGCTGCTTTATTAAAAGCGCATGTGGCTGATTCTATGGGGAATTTAACTTTTTACAAAACAGCAAGAAATTTTAATCCTATTATGGCTATGGCAGCTGACTTGGTGATTGTGGAGGTCGATGAGGTGGTCCAAGCCGGGGAATTGGACCCTGAATGCGTTATTACACCCCATATGTTCGTGGATATCATGGTGTCAAAGGGGGGTGCCGCTCAATGAAATTGGATAAACACGAAGCTAAAAATAGGATAGCAAAAAGAATTGCAAAAGAATTTTTGGAGGATGAGAATATTGAGATAATTAATTTGGGCGTTGGGATTCCGACTTTAGTGGCAAACTATATTGACTCCAATGAGATCTGTATTCAGACAGAAAATGGGATGCTGGGCGTAGGTCCGGAAGCCAGTGAAAATGAAAAGGACGTTGAACTAATCAATGCAGGACGCATACCTATAACCGAGATGAAAGGGTGTTGTTATTTTGACAGTGCCATGTCTTTTGGTATGATAAGAGCCGGTCATGTGGATGCTACAGTGATAGGTGCTTTACAAGTAGATGAAAGGGCTAATGTGGCTAACTGGACTGTCCCAAACAGTAAACAACTGGGTGTAGGAGGGGCAATGGATTTAGTAACCGGGGTAAAGAAGGTGGTTGTGGCAACCAGGCATATGACAAAACAAGGGGAGCCTAAAATTGTAAAGGAATGTTCCTACCCGGTGACGGGGTTTAATAAAGTAAATTTGATTGTCACGGAACTTGCTGTGTTTGAATTTGTCAACAACAAACTAACTTTAAGAGAAATCTTTCCTGATATAACAGTGGGCGAGTTAAGAGAGATTACAGAAGCAGAATTTCAGGATAGGACTAGGGGCAAAAGCAAATGAATTGTAAAAATGGAGGAAAGCCCGGTGTACAAACCACTTTATACAATAGAAATACTAATAACGCTTATAAAACATATCAATGGCTGGGCTGTTGATTTACCCGGGCTTTCCCCTTGGAGTGGAATATAAATTGATTATTCGAAATAGGGATTAGGTGGATGTTGGTGCATTTTTTATTGTCAAGTGAGTCTCTGAAATTGTTATTCTTTGCCTACTAATTTATCATATCCCCATAAGGAAGTGGCTAGCTTGCCGCCTAGGTACAATACCACCAACATTAATGGGATGATAAGCCATA
>CAZARY010000121.1:0-7059 GCA_964487675.1 uncultured Clostridia bacterium
TCCGGGGCTGTTTAAATGATCGCAGGCCTGCCAAATACAAGATGAAATGGGATGCACATTCTTCTAAATAATTATAGTGTACTTTTTGCCCTTTTTTTATACTTGATTTCAGTTATTATTATTGCTGGTTCGGCAGTCAGTAGAAAGTGAGTTTGCCTGGGTACCCGAAAAAGTGAGGCCCTGCGGTAACTTTTCAGAATAACGTTTACTTACTTATCAGTTCTCTGTATTTTTGCGACTTCTGTTCTACAAGACGGGAAAAAGAACTTTCTGGCGTGCCTATGTCTTGTATAAGTATTTCTAGACCGGTCGTGCCCCTATTATAGGCTGTCAGTGCTTTATCTCTATCTCCATCATACAATTCTAGCAAATGGTTCACGTGTACACTGGCAAGTTTAATGTTGTACTTGGGATCATAAAGCTTCTCGCGTTCATATGATTTATTAAGTTTTTCAGCAGAAACTTCAGCTGTAATTGGCATAAGCTGCATAATTCCTACAGCACCGGCATGGCTTACTGCTTTTGGCTCAAAATTACTTTCAATATCCATCAAGCTCAAAAGCAAGTATACGTCAACATACTCATATTTTTCAGCTTCTTTCACAACTGTCCTTGCAATCTCTTCATCTAACGGTGTGTGATTTGTAATTCTCAGGATTTCACCCGTATCTTTTAGCGCTTCGATCTCTTCTGGCGTGAGCGTTCGTTGAAATGAGCCATGTTCCATTTCCAAATCCGTACCACGGCCAAAAAACAAATAAAGCAAAACCACCAATAGAGCCGAAGCTAAAATAGCGCCCAGAACTATTTTATCACGTTCATTTAGCAGACGCTTTTTGTAAACCGTTATTTTAATAAATATCACCACCTAATAACTAATTCTCGATATATTTTTATAACCCTTTTATAAATATACCAGAGGCAGGAGTGTGGTGATCAGGCAGCAAACTTCTCTGGAAGTTGTACAAAATTTGATTTACAAACAAGTCAAGGCCTCTTAAAGGATTTGATTTTAAAGTTAAAAATAAAAAGGAGGATGATTTTTATAATGAAAAGAAGAGAGTTTTGCTGGTGTTTGTTCCTCGGGACAGCTTCTATATTTTCTGGTTGCGACTTCAAACGTAACAAAGATGACCCTGAAGAACCATCTTCAGCTCATCCTAAGAGAGGTATGGAAAGAGAGTTTATTGAAGATCCATCAAATGAAGGTAAAAAAGAAGCCATCTTTTTTCAGAAAATCGACAACAACAAAATACGCTGTAAACTTTGCTTCAGGGAATGTGTAATTAATATAGGGGAAAGAGGCTTTTGTCGCAATCGAGAAAATATTCAAGGAACGCTATATACATTGGTTTACGGAATTCCTTCTGCTGTAAGGGTGGATCCAGTGGAAAAATTGCCACTGAAACATTTTATGCCAAGAAGCTATCGCTTTAATATTGGTACAGCTGGCTGCAATTTACGTTGTAAATACTGCCACAACTGGAGACTTTCCCAAAAAAGTATCGAAGAAGTAGGTCGAATTCAAAAACTTCCACCTAGTGAAGCTATCCGGAGAGCAAATGAAAGAAAAATCCCTTCTATTTCATTCACTTATAATGAACCCACAGTATTTTTTGAATATATGTATGATATAGCCCGGGAAGCCAAAAAGAACGGCTTTAACGTTTTACTTAATTCTAATGGAATGATAAAAAAAGAACCGCTTTTAGAGTTAATGAACTATTTAGACGCTGTAAATATTGATTTAAAAGGGTTTACTGAAGATTTTTATGAAAGTGTAACTGGGGGAAGCTTACAACAAGTATTAGAAACCATCAATATCATAAAAGAAAAAGATAAATGGCTTGAACTTGTAAACCTGGTAGTGCCGACGTTAAACGATGATCTTGGTGAAATCAGAATGATGTGCCGATGGATTGTGAATAATCCTGGCCCTGAGACCCCTTTACATTTTACCCGGTTTTCTCCTTCTTATAAGCTATCTGATTTGTCCCCAACACCTGTAGAAACATTAGAAAATGCTCTTAATATTGCTAAAGAAGAAGGTATTAAATTTGTAACCATAGGAAATGTGCCTGGACATAAAAATAATTCTACTTTTTGCCCAGAATGCGGCAAAATCCTGATAAAACGTTCCCATTTTTCTGTTATTGAAATGAATATTAAAGATGGAAAGTGTGAATTTTGTAATACTGAAATAGCTGGTGTTTGGTAAACTGCTTTATATTAAATTTATATATATATCTCTTATGTGTCGAAATATTCCGAAAAAAGTCGTAACAATAATTTTTACAGGGATGAGTTAAAATTTTATAGAAGTAATTTATAAAAGTAACGGAAAAAAATGTACCCAAAAATCCTCTATCTATAAAGGTTTTTTCTAGTATTACTTTAAGACAAAGGAGGGTTGAGCATGGTTTTAACGTGGGATGCATTTATCGTTTGGGGCTTGTTTCTAGTTTTTATCACTTTAGTAGGCATCGGTATTGGTGTTAAACACTTTTTAGCGAACAGCACCTCCGACCCCAATGAAGTGTATCGGGATTATTGGCTGGAAGAAGAGGAACAAGCCCAAAACCAAAATCCTGGGAACACTTCTGATAGTTCGTAAAACTAAAGACAAATTTGAAAGGAGGGAAATGGCATCATGGTTTTTGCAATAGGCGTATTTGGGATATTAATTGTTTTTTTACTTATCAGTTGGTTCTTTAGCAGATATGTAACGGACATTTCCAGTTACTACGTTATCGGTAGAAGCGCTGGCTGGTATACTTTTGCTGCAACTGTTTTTGCTACATGGATGAGTGCCTGGGCTCTTTTAGGCGGTATCGGGTATGGTTATACTTACGGGCCACTCAGTGTACTCCAGTTTTATGGCAGTTATGCAGGCTTAATATTAATGTTTTTCTTTTTAGCCCCTCGTCTTAGACAAGGCGGGTATTTTACCATCCCCGACTGGTTTGGCGATAGGTTTCATTCCGATGCAGTTAGATCAGGAGCCGTCGCTTGTTTGATTTTAGGCATTTACTTTTACATTTTAACTCAGCTAGTCGGTGGAGCTACTCTATTATCCCGTGTATTAGATCTTCCCTACGAATTAGGCTTATTAGTTTTCTTGTTAGTCATTTTGATTACGCTTTGGTTATCAGGCATGTGGTCTGTGGTTATGGTCGACGCCCTCGGAGTTATTGTGTTTGTTATCGCAATGTTTGGTATTTTCCCTTATATTGTTATGGAAGCAGGTGGCTGGTCAGAATTTATAACTGCAGGTTATCAACACGTGGGAGATGACTATTGGAGTTGGACTGGTGCCAATGGTGTTTCACCGGCAGAATGGTTTGGCAACTTCATTTCTTGGTTCTTTATCATCTCTGTTTCACCTCATATTCTCAATAGGTCTTTGATTTGCAAAAACCAAAAAGAAATATTAAAAGGCGGCCTTGCAGTTATGGCTTTTTCCTTTGTTTGGGTCACCCTTTATCCCATGATTTTAGGCGGTGCTCTGCATTTTATTCCGCATGGAAGTGTCCCAACAGACGAAGTTGCTATTGAAGTCGCTATGAATTATGTACCATTATTATTCGGGTTGATCTATTTGATGGGAACTTTCTCTGCAGCCACGACTTCAGCCAACACGCAGGTACTAACTTGTGCCCAGGGAATTTCTAGGGATGTGCTGCAAAACTTGATTTACAAACAAGCGACGGATCAACAAGTAATCAGGTGGACAAGGATAGCCATATTTGCAGTACTGATTACCGGCGCTATTGTAGCATTTTATAGGCCATGGCTATTAGCTATTACCGGTACCATTACAGGGGTTATTTTTGCTTTTGGATATTTCCCAGCATTTGTGGCTGGATTTTATTGGAAGAGAATTACGGCTAAAAGTATCGCAATTACCTTATGGGCCAGTATACCCGCTTCGCTCTTTACAGTCTTTACCTGGCATTTCTATGATTGGTGGGAACCTCATCCAACAATTTGGGGCGTTGGTTTTGGCTTAGTTGTAATGCTGGTGAGCACATATCTCACCCAACCGACCCAACAAGAAATTGAATCCAGGGAAAGAATAGAAAAGATTATGAAACCAGATAAACCATTGTATTTATATGAAGGAACAAGAGATATTGTATTTATTGGCATTTGCATAGCTGTTCCGATCATTTGGTTCATTGTCCTTTGCTCATGGATATTTGGTTGGGGGCCCTTTGCAATTTAGTGCAAAATAAAAACCCGAAAGCCCCTATTAGATTTGCCAACTAATAGGGGCTTTTTTTTAAGTAAAGGGGGCATTAATATGTCAGTAGTGTCTTTGTGTCAATTAAATAAAGGCGTGATTGGCTTGTTAGGCCACGTGGGTGTTGGCCACGCACATAGTCATGGTGGGATCAAGCAAGATGATTCTGGAGGATTGTGTGTCATGCTCACACTGTTTCAGCGAGCCACTGACATTTCGTTAAATTTGGATGAAATCCAAGTGCATTCAGGAATGGATGGCAGCATTAAAGTTACTACAGCATCAGGTGGAAAAGGATTTGCCAGGCCTCGCCGTGGAATCACACCGCAAGAGAAAAAACTCATTAAACAACTTGAGGGAACAGAAGGAAAAGAAGCAATAAGGACACAAGCATTGGTATATAAAATTTTCGGGAGATATTATGGGCAAGGAGTATTTGAAACACCTGTGGCCTTACAAGCAGCAATATGCAATGCACTGCTGGATAGTTTTAAAACCTGCTTTCCTGAAAAATTCTATTTAGCGAATGAAGACGCTGCAGGTAATTTTGGCAAAATGTTGGGGACGGTTCTAGAAATTAACGACGTGCCCGTATCATGTTTGGCAACAGTGAATGCCACCCATGGCGGTATTGGTCCAAATGAGGACCTTGAAGGGAACACACCTGGGGGGAATAAAAAGAGGATAATGGAAAATTTAGAGCTTGAACGCTTACCTAGTATTGTGGTTGAAGGAAAGGCATATCACCCTAAATTTTCTCCTCAAATTGACAAACCTCATGTATTAATCCGGACGAGCAAGCAAGATGACAATTACGTGGTCGGGAAAGCAATGAAACAATCTGCTGAAAAAATGTCTTATCCTTTTATTTATGACGAAAATTCTTTAAAACGCATTCCTAACAAACTCACCAATCAAAAACAAGTTTTCGCAGAAGAAATCATTAAGTTAGGACAAACATTGAAACAAGTTTCTTGCGCCCATGAAAAAGTGGATACGGTGGCAGAACTTGCTAAACTTGTCAGTGAAGAAGCAGGTGGCATCACTTTTATGACAGACGAACTTCATGATGTAATGGGCGGCGTTGGTTTATTGCCCGGAAGCGGAGCTGTTTTTAATTTAATTGATACAGAAGCAAATTATCAAAATCAAGTAATTCCCAGTATAACAAGTGATGAAGTGAAATGGTTAACGAATATGGCAATAGCTTCGACAGAACAGTTATATCCATTGCTAAATGAAGCACATGAATACCTTCAAGAAGTCAGTGTTGATCATTTAGTAAACACACAAAAGGAGGTCGAATAATTTGTCAAATAATAAAATTTTAATTATCTTTACTGGTGGAACGATTGCAATGAAATTTGATTCGGAAAGTGGCGGTTTAAAACCTGCTGTAACTTCTAATGAATTATGCCAGGCGGTCCCTTCTTTACAGAATTTCCCAATTGAAACATTTGAATTTTCAAACTTACCAAGTCCTCATTTTACCCCTGATACTATGTTGAAACTTTCTCAACAAGTTCAAAAACAGTTGGAAAGACAAGATATTAAAGGCGTAGTGATTACCCACGGAACAGATACTTTAGAAGAAACGTCTTATTTTTTGAACTTGGTTTTAAAAACCGATAAACCAGTAGTCATGACAGGAGCCATGCGAAGCAGTAGTGATTTAAGCCCTGATGGACCAGCAAATTTACTAAACAGTGTAAGGGTTGCTTTTTCAGAGCAGTCTACTGCAAAGGGTGTCATGGTGGTCATGAATGAACAAATTCATGCCGCAAGCGAAGTGACAAAACTGCACAGCACGCATGTCAATGCATTTTCCTCGCCATTTTGGGGAATTATTGGAAAAGTGGACCAGGAAATTTCCTTTAGAAGGTCGCCGTATTTGCCGTCCCTTCCATCCATTAATTTTAAAAATAAAACACTTGACAATGTGGTTCTTTTTAAGGCTTATCCCGGATGTGACAGTTTACTGCTTTCAAATATGCTTACGTCCAAAAAATTAAAAGGTTTAGTGATAGAAGGCTTTGGAAGTGGCAACGTGCCTCCCAATTTGGTTCCAACGATAGAAAAAGCTGTTGGTGAAGGAATTCCAGTGGTGCTAACCAGTCGGACTTTAGGTGGAGGAGTTCAACCCATTTACAGTTATGCTGGAGGTGGGAAGCAGCTTCAGCAATTAGGAGTTATTTTGGCTGGGGAGCCTTCGGCAGAAAAAGCTAGGTTAAAATTAATGGTGCTTTTACAGTGGACAAGTGATTTAAACCAGATAGAAAAGTACTTTTAGAAATTTACCCTTATTATAAAGGATTTTACAAGGATCTTATACCCTCATTTAATGAAATAGTTAACATTTTTTATTCAAAAAATTCAAAAAACCCTATCCAAAAAAATTCCAAAAAATTTAAAAATATTGAAGGTTTTCTAAATATTTTTAAAGAAGAAAAATACTTCAGTGCCATTGAGATTAAAATAACAATTCAGCTGCAAGTATGTAGGACTGTATTCTATGTGGAAACATTACAGTGTTCTACACCTATAATCCGAGTTGCCTATATTAGAAACAATATAATGATACAATAGCAAATAGACTAATAAAGGGGAAAGTAAAAAGTTCATTTTAAAGGAAAGAAAGGAGATAAAAATGACAAACATTAAACATTGGCGACTGACTAGGGATATTGTTGGTTGCTTTACTTTTTATGCTGGGGACTTTTGGCTGCGGGCCTTCCGAATCAGAAGAAAAAACACCTACTAACGGGGAAGAGGAAAAAGAAGCAGAAAAAGTCGAAGAAGTTGAAGAGGATGAAGAA
>CAZARY010000122.1:0-7004 GCA_964487675.1 uncultured Clostridia bacterium
ATATGGTTACGGTGTGAAAGACAGTGAAGGTGTACCGGTACTGCTTAAAAAATTAGCTGAACTTGCCCATGAATTTAACATCCCATATGTCATCGATAATGCCTGGGGGATACCCTTTATCGGTACTGATATTCGAAAAGTGGATGCCGATGTTATGATTTACAGTATGGATAAAGCCAGCGGCTCTGCTACCAGTGGGTTGATCATTGGTAAAGAAGAAAAAATGCTTCCCATTAGGCGCGCATTGGGTATGCATGGTGAAAGATGGGGGACAATTGCATCTTACGGCAAAGCTGCATACGTCACCCAGGATCCAGGCAAAGAAGCATTGCTGGGTCAGCTTGCCGCTTTGAGAGCGTTAAGAGATAATCCAGAAGTCTTAACGGATCCCGTGGATGATCTAGAAAAAATTGTGCGCGAAGAATTTGACCAGATTCATCCCAAGATTAAGGAAGGTCTAGTCATTAACAAGAGCTATAACTCCACCGCCGTTGAGGTGAACTATGAGAAAACTTGGAAAGATAATGATATGGGTATGCCCATCTTTTCCATAGAGGACATGTATGCTGGATCCAATATACTCCAAACCGGTATGAAACACATGGGAGTTATTCCAACCATCGCATATGACGGCAATATATACATTTCACCTGGTCAGGGTACGACTGATGGACAGGGACGATTAATCGAAGATAGAATGAGGTATGCTGTAAAAGGCATGGTGAAGCTGATGGAAATCGTTGCCAAACACGGTGGTTTTATCGAATAAGAAGTTTTTTGGATGCCCCACAGCAAAATGTTGTGGGGCATCTCATTATAGCCATCTTTTTTTGGGGAAGGAGGAGGTAGGTTTGGGAAAAATTTTATCGAGAGTAATTGATGGATTAGATATAGAAACTTTTATAAAGGCAGAAAGTGAAGATGACGCCAGAGGTGCTGCCACTGAACTTCTAAAAAGCCTGGGTTTCAATGATGTGGATGTGGTTTTTGTCGAATATCAGGGCGCAGGAGCCAGGATTCGGGCTAGAGCATATATTCATCGATCTGGTGATCAATATGGCTGGTTAGAGCCTAATCGAAAAGGGGCTGATATTTCATGACCCAAAAAAGAATTCTTTTAGCGCCCCTGGATCCAGTTCACGATATTGGCATCAAAATGATCAATAAGGTGCTGGAAGACAATGGCCATATCACCTATCTTTTGCCTCCAGATCGCAAAACGGAAGAAATTGTTAAAGAGGCGGAAAATTTTGAAGCTGAATACATTTTAATTAGCCGAACGTTAGGGTATCGGGTGGAAGAACTTTTAAGCAAATTTGTTGACCTTTTAGAAGCATCGGGCATCAGGGAGCATGTAAAACTTGTAATAGGGGGCATGGCGATTAAACCAGAACTGGCTCAAGAACTTGGTTTTGATGCCGGTTTTGGGGCGGGAACTGATATTGAGGAAGTTCTTGCTTATATAGAAGACAGAAAATATGTTAAAGCCGAACATACAACTGTAAAAGAAAAAACGGATATGACGGATGGTTATTCTTATCAGGTGCATTACGACGATATAAACAAGTTACTCGAACAGATAACCGATAAGTTGTTAAAATGGTCTAAAGACAAAACCAGTCCAGCAGTTGAACGTGCCAAGATTAGGGAAAAAATATTGCAAAAATCGAGGGAAGGCGCTGCAGAAAAAGACCTTAAGCATTACTGGCTAAAATATGCAGAATACTGTGATCCTGAAATTGCAAGCTGGTATAAAGAAGGGAAAATTCATGAGAAAGCCAATCAATTAACAGAAGCAGATCAGCAATCTCTCCGCAACTATGTAGAAAGAGTGGAAACCGATCAAAATCCGAGGATGATCCAACATGATAAATCCCAACCTCAGGTATTTGTTCAATACGGCACAGGGTGTCCCTTTATGGACATAGCCCACATCAAGTTAGCAGAGGGATGGGGCGCTGATGGAGTTGTTCATTTTGATCCTTCATGGAATTCCAGAACAGAAGGACTTCTAGAAGGGTTTTTGACTCATCAGGACGATGGGTCGTTAATCACCCCTGAAAATCTTCAAGAAATCAAATATTCACTAAACCCGGCCACATTGTGGCAGGTGAGAGCACACCGTGGCTTGAATACCCCGGAAACAGTCGTGAATGCTGGCTTTGTAAATGCAGATTTAACCAAGATTAATATAGCCTATGGCTCTCTTGGGGCGGGAACTGATCCGGCAAGATTGACTATTGACGGCATTAAATCTATTCAATATGCCAGCCGATTTAACATTCCTTTTGATGTGGTTACAAATGAGGAATTGTGTGGCGTACCTGCCTATAAAGCCTTTGCCAGTATGATAATCGGTGCTTATTTGGCGAGAAAACTGGGTGGGAAACCGATACTACAACCGCTTTTCTGTTATTCTCCTGAAGTCATGATCAACGGGTACATGGGAGAAAATTACGTAGACTTCAATGCAGCTAAGATATATGCGCTAAAAGAGATCATGGATGCGCCGATTTGGCCTGGGGCACCCATTGGTTTTCTGACCCATACAGAAGATCGAGTGCAAGCCTCTACCACTACTGCGCTGCACGCTGGCCTGGCAGCTTCTCTTGGGGTGGATGGTATTTCTATCTCATCCTCGGATGAGGCCTATTCAGGTGGGCCAATAACTGCGCCCTCTCGAATTGATACGCTTAAATCTACAGGCGAAATAAATCGATTTCTGGGTAAAAGCCTTATTCAACCAACTGAAAAGGCAGAACGCTTTAAAGAAGACTTGCTACAGGGAATAAAAGGGAAATTAAAAGAAGTGAATGAAATGGATAACTTTGTTGCGGCTTTATATGAAGGTGTTGTTGGCAGCAGTGAAGACGGAGCGTATCCAGGTCGCTCTGGAAGGGGGACAGTAACCAGTACACATGAATAAAACAAATCTCACATCCGTAGGGGTATTTGGTACAGCCAAAAATACTGGAAAAACTACGACCCTGTTGGCATTAACAGACCATACCATCAAGCGGGGATATCAAGTTGGGCTGACCAGCATTGGCTACGATGGCGAACATTTTGATAACATAACGGGCTTGCCCAAGCCCAGATACAATCTATCACCTGGCGTTGTAATAGCCACTGCTGAAAAAACTTTACCAGAGGATGATTCTATATACAAAGCATTAGTTAAAACAGGTATTGAAACGGCGCTGGGCGAAATATGGATCATACAAGTCGTCAAACCTAGCTTTTTTATTTTGGCTGGACCCACACAAACCAAATACATTTATCAAGTTCTTAAATTAATGAATGATTATGGCATTGATTTTGTATTTATTGATGGTGCTTTAAACAGGTTGGTTCCCATGGCAGCTGCTAATGGGGTCGTGATGGCAACGGGTGCGTCAAAATCAACGGACATTGGAAAATTAAGTACAGAAACTCAGGCGATACATCAAATGTTTCAAGTTCCCCATTTAAATTCAAGGGATATGCCCAAATTGGTAACGGCTGAAACCATAAATGGGGAACGCATTAATTTGCTTTCTAAATCCATATTGGTAAAAGAAGATTTGTCTCTGCTTACTGAAAAGCTGTTGAATGAATCAATAAAAAGAATTTATATTCCTGGTTTCATTGCCATGGATTTAATGAGAGAATTAAAAGATCATTTAGAACCAGGAACTGAAATTGTTTTACACGACATTACAAGATTTCTGGTTTCAGGAGATACAAACGAATTAATCCATTTGTATTTTGAAATTCAGCAGAAACTCAATTTGAAGACTTTTCAAAAGATAAAATTTTATGGGATCACAGTAAATCCTTATTATCCTCTGTACCGGTTTGAAACGGGTCAATATGAACCCGCCTATGTAGATAAAAATGAACTATACACCCAAATAAAAGCAGCCGTAAATGTACCGGTATGCGATGTTTGCACTACGGGTTGTAGGGAGATCATGGAAGCCTTAAAAGAGCATAATCAGAAAAGGATCCGCCGTTAATTTTTTTGATAAGCCGGTTGCTGACTCATTCAGATGTGTTTAACCTTTGAGTGCACTTTGACCTAGATCATACGCTTGAAATTCAAATTTAATTTGTTTTAACGATGTTAAAAATGTATAATGAAATGACGTAACCAAAAAACTGATCTTTGAGTCGGGTGTCAATTGATGAGCAACCAATTAAAAAATAAGCTTTTTTTAGTTGCAATACCCAGTGGGAAATTGCTTTATGAAGCACAATCCATACAGGCTAAATTAAATGATAAATATAAATTATATAATCCTTTTCATCTTCCGCCTTTGCATGTTACTATTGATCACCTCAGTATTGAAGATGAAGAAGATTATTATAAAGCAACTCAAATAATTCAAAAAATATGCGATAAAACTCCTGCTTTCAACCTTTCTGTGAACGGTTTTAGTTTCTTTTATACTCCTCATAAGTCAATTAATTTATATGTGGAAAAAACAACAAAACTAAAAAATTTGGCTGGTGAGATCCATACAATACTGAATAGAGAAAAACTGTCAAACAGACCAGATTATACCGAGTGGGAGTTCCATATCAGTTTGATAAACACGGTATTTGCATCCCGGGACTGGAGTGATGAAGAATTTAGCCAGGCCCTGGAATACGTTAAACAATGGGATCTCAATTTGAATTGCAGAATTGAATGGCTTGAACTTTGGAAACCCCAATATAAACCCCAGTTGATTATTGAAGAATTCTTTCCATTAAAAGGATAATGCGAAAGAGGGGTGGTACATGTTGACCAGTAGCAATAATGATCGGGCGACTGAACAAGAGAAGTTTTTAAAAAGTATTTTATATGAAAAAAAATACCATTGCCCTTTATGTGGGAAAAAATTTTCTACTACAAAACCTCGGCATTCCAGATTGAAATTGATCAAAGAACATGGCGATTTTTTTAAGGAATATGAAGGAATCAACCCAAGCTATTACCTAGTTCAAGTATGCAAACATTGTGGTTATGCTTATACGGATCAATTTGAAAAGCCCAACCCCACTCAGAAAGAAATATTGAATAAAAAGGTGGCAGCGCAGTGGAGTCCCCGTGATTTGGGAGGCTATCGAGAGACCAATAGTGCCTTGGAATCTTTGAAACTTGCTATTTTGTGCGGACAAATTCAAGGTGTAAAATTAAATGTTTTGGCTACCCTTCTTTTGCACACAGCCTGGATCTACAGAGAGCTAAGCGATGAAGATAATGAAAAAAGATTTATATCTTTGGCCCGGGACTCTTTTATGAAAATTTATCAGGAAGATACTTCGGGTGAGATTGACTTAGCTCGACTATTATATCTTTTAGGCGAATTAAACAGAAGATTGGGACATTATGAAGAAGCAGTATCTTGGTTTTCTAGATTGGTAAGCAACAAAAAGATAAAAGACAAGAAGATGATCAACAGGGCTAGAGAGCAATGGATGAATATTAAAAAAGAGCGTAAAAAACAAAAAGATAAGAAAGATAAGTGAAAATTTGGTGCCAAAATTTTATGCCCAAATTATTTATAAATTTACTAGTGAAAAATTCAACAATATTTGTTAATATAAAAACAAGAAACTGGGAAAATTGGGTTGATTTTATAGAAGAGGAGGTTAAAAATGCCCCAAAAAGGTGATGCTCCGATTTCTGTCATTAAAAGGTTACCTGTCTATTTGAGAGTTTTGGATAACTTGGTTAAAAGAGATGTGGAGGTCGTATCATCGAAAACTTTGAGCAAGGAAACAGGGTTTACTGCTGAGCAAATTCGAAAAGACTTGGCATTTTTTGGAGCTTTTGGAACCAGGGGGACTGGCTATACTACCAGCTATTTAAGGGAAAGAATTTTAAAAATTATTGGCCTTGATAAACAAACGAATGTAGCCATTGTCGGAGCTGGACATCTAGGGACTGCTTTTGCACGATACAATATACGCGAAAATCCTTACACGAAAGTGGTGGGTTTGTTTGACGTGAGCCCGGATGTAGTAGGGGATGAATTAGAAGGTGTTCCCATTTATCACCTGGATGACTTATCCAAAATTGTGAATGAATATGGGGTTCAAGTAGGTGTTGTAACTGTTCCAGCAGTCCATGCACAAGATGTGGTGGATCAATTGGTGGAATTGAGCATAAAAGCTATTTTAAATTTTGCGCCAGCCAAGTTGAGCGCACCTGAAAACGTTAGAATTCACAATGTTGATTTAACCATAGAACTACAAAGTTTAATCTATTTTGCTAGAGAAAGTATATCTTTCGCAGAATAGTACGGGTCAGGATTAATAGATTATACCGTTCTTGCTGTCATTTGATTTCTGATACTTTTGATTTCTGATTTGTCTCAAGATTAAGATATATGAAACACCATAAATTTGACTACTTGCGTTTTAACTCCAATATATGCAACATTTTTCTTTATAGACAGTATGTTGACTTCTTAATTCACCTTTTGTATAATCAAAATGCTAGATTATTGGGGTGTTCATTTTTTGTTAACGGGGCGGTAGTGAAGCCAGGCTCAACACGCCGGCCTGTCACGCCGGAGACCGCGGGTTCAAATCCCGTCCGCCCCGCCAATAAGATTCTTTTATAATTCTATCAATGTCTATCAATGTAGAGAAAAAGTGCTCTAAACTTTTTTGAATCTAGGTGTAAGAGGCAAATTTGATCAGTAAGACTCTCAACCAGGTGGGGTGGCGAAGTCTGGCCCAACGCCGCGGACTGCAAATCCGTTATTCGCGGGTTCAAATCCCGCCCCCACCTCCAATTTTAATTATGGAAGCAAGAGCCTATTTGGGCTCTTTTTTTATTTATATTAAAAAAGTTCAGGGAAACCGGTTGACAGTCTTGTTCATTCAAGTCTATAATAATTGTTAATATTATATGTATGATCATGGAAGGGTACCTAGGGTTCCGGTAAAGATCAATCAACGACAGGTCCGAGGGGTACCAGGCATCTGGAAAGGATGTTACACCGTGAGGAAAAAAGCCTCTAGCGGTA
>CAZARY010000123.1:0-6970 GCA_964487675.1 uncultured Clostridia bacterium
AAGGCGTGGAGCAGAGTAAGTTGCGGGCTGATATTGATGATCTATTGTTGTTTACACAAGTAGACGAAGTCATAGGCTGTAAAGAGCAGCTAACAGTGGACTTTCTTGAACTGGCCAGGAGAAAACATAGCGAGTTGGTGAAAAAGCAATGAGGGAGGGAGCAATGAGGGAGTACAAGGACATATATTACGATTTAGAGCTTAGAAAAAGAAAAACCATGAGTATTTACATTGAAAGAGATGGCACCGTTAAAGTGCTGGCCCCTGAAAACCTATGCATTAAAGAAATCGAAGAAGTATTAGAAAATAAACGCTACTGGATACATTCCCAACAGGAAGAATGGAAGGTACTTAATAGAACGAAGAGAAAGCGGCAGTTTGTCAACGGAGAAGGATTTTTATATTTGGGCAGATCATACCGGCTTAAACTGGTCACTCATCAGGAAGTGCCCTTGAAATTATACCAGGGGTATTTCTGTTTAAGAGCGGAGGATGCAAACAATGCCCGGGAGTTATTTAAAGAGTTCTATCGCGAGAAGGGCTACAAAAAAATCAGTGAACGAGTGGATTACTACAAAAATAAATTGGGGGTCAATCCCTCTGGGATAAAAATCACGGAATTAAAAAACCGCTGGGCTTCATGTCCTGGCAATGGTAATCTAAGATTTCATTGGAAAGTAATTATGGCACCAATTACCGTGATTGATTATATCGTGGTTCATGAATTAACCCACTTTCTTCATGAAAATCACACAGATGCTTTCTGGAATACAGTTGATAAAGTTTTGCCGGATTATATCAAGAGAAAAACATGGTTAAGGGAAAATGGGGCAAGTTTGGAGTTATAATGCTTTTATAAAATATGTTTTAATTAAAAAAAACCAAAGCATTAATTTGTATGTTGTTGTTAAGTGAAAGCTGGTAGACAAGCTATTAAAGGGAGAAAGCAAAAACACCTAAAATTAGCAAGACAATCATATTGTCCATAGGAGGTAATTATATGTTAAACCTAAGTTCAGAAGGTTTAGAATGGTCGTTAAAACAGGCGTTAAATTATGGCGATACAGATATATTCCCAGAAATTTTTGAATTTAAGGCAATAAATTTTGACAAAGATGGCATATTTAATGGTTTGAAAAATGAAGATGTTTTAAACAGGAATGTAAGACCACATAGAAGATGCCTTACCCCTAAACACCAATATGGTTTCAGGATTTCTACTCAGCTAGATCCTATAGATTTTTTAGTGTTTACAACTCTAGTTTATGAAATTGGAGAAGACATCGAAAATACAAGAGTGCCTAAAAATAATGACGTAGTCCATTCATACAGATTTTCTCCTAACAATGATGGTCAGATGTACGACAAAAATTATGGATATGAAACGTTTTCAAAAACTATCAATGAGTTATTAAATGAAGATAAGTATAATTGGATAGTAATGGCTGATATAGCGGATTTTTTCCCAAGGCTATATCACCATAGAGTTTATAATGCCTTAATAAGATGTACAAATAAAAATAATCATGCAGTTGCGTTAGATAAATTATTAAGTGGTTGGAACGAAAATATATCATATGGAATTCCAGTTGGCAGTGCTTCTTCGAGATTACTAGCGGAAATAGCATTAGATGATGTAGACAGAGCGTTATTATCAGAAAGAACTGTTTATACAAGATATAGCGATGACTTTAGGATATTTTGCTCTACTAAGCGTGAAGCTTATGAAAAACTATCTTTTTTGGCTAATGTACTATTTGAGAATCATGGATTAACTTTGCAGCAAAATAAAACTAGAATAATATCAACAGAAGAATTCGGAGAGCTGTATTTTTCCACTACCCAAGAAGAAATTAATAAATTATCAAAAATACTTGAGGAAATCTTTGATGAAATGGGGCTAGATTTTTATGACGAAATTGACTGGGATGATCTAACAGAAGAACAACAAAAAGAAATATCTGAATTAAATCTTCGAGAGATATTATCAGAGCAAGTAGAGAAAAAAGAGATAAATATACAATTAACTCGTTTTGTTGTTAGGAGGTTAACACAATTAAGCAGTGAAGAAGCATTAGATATAATTTTGAATAATATTGAAAATTTGTATCCTATAATTCCAGACGTTATTAAATATATACTTTCTTTAAAAAACCTCCATGAAAAAGAAAAACTAAAAGTTGGCAAACATTTAATAAATTTATTAGATAACTCTTCAATAGTATCTCATTTAGAATTTCATAGAATGTGGTTACTAAAAATATTTACTGAGGATATGCTATTCAATAACGAAGATCAATTTGTAAAGCTGATTTCTGATTATAATGATAACTTCACAAAAAGAAAGTTAATTTTAGCATTGGGTAATTTTGATCAAGATGAATGGTTCAGAAGGCATAAAAGGTCTTTTTTTGAATTTCCAACATGGGTTCGCCGTGCAATTTTATGTGGAGGAAGTTGTCTTCCACCAGACGAACGGAAACATTGGTATCATTCATTAAATAGAAGATTAGATCCATTAGAATTAGCTATAATTAAGTGGGGAAAACAAAATACATAGGAATGCGAGAATGATATTTGGTTTGACAAACATTACTGTTTTATAATCTACCTTTCTATCTTTATTGGTGGAAATTAATCTATTTTATTTTGCCGTGCTAATGCCGGTCTAAAGGTTCCTAAAAGTGTCGCTTGAAAGGTTTCAGGGCATGATATTTGGATATACTTTTTGTGATCTACACCTCGTATTATCACAAAAATTGCTTGCTGTTTTGAAAGATATTTGAGATGAAGTAAAATAGGCTTAATAGTCGAAATTAGCAACTACGTTTAATTGTGGAATTTGATTTCTCTATGTTCGATAATTATTTATGGGAGGATGCTGTGAATTTAACTGTATTAACCTGGAACATGGATCACTGGAAACGCACTAATGAACAACGTAACACTGCTTGGAAATACCTCACAGAAAATATTTCTTTTGATGTGGCTTTACTTCAAGAATGCGTTCCTCCTCATGAAATAAATGACCTTAATAACGTAATTTATCGAGAAATAGGTGGTAGAAGAAATTGGGGGTCGGCTATTGTTACCCTTAATCTACCTGTTCGAGAATTAGAATTAAAGAATAGTTATCCCGGCGCTTTAGTAGCAGCAGAAGTAACCCTACCTGACGATACAGTTATTACGGCAATTAGTTTATATGGAATGATTGACTCTGACGGCTACGCTACCCTTACTATACACAGAATGCTATCTGATTTAACTCCTTTACTGCATAAAGAAAGAAGTAAAAGGTTGTTTGTTATTGGTGGAGACTTAAATGTTAGCCTTCAGTGGGATGAACAATATAATAATAGGGATCCGGCTCACAAAATAGTTTTTGATCGTCTAGAGGACCTTGGCTTGATTAACTGCACTTATCAGTATTACCAGGGTCATATTCAGACTAACCGTCACCCAAGAAGCAGCGTTCCCTGGCAAAATGACTATATTTTTGCAAGTAAAAAGATTTCTAACAAACTTGTTTCTTGCCATGTCATAGAAAATGAGATAATCCGTGAGGCTAGTGACCATAATCCAGTGGTGACTACTTTTAATATATAGAAGGGAGATCTCAATGCGAAAGCTTATTTTAATTTTGGCAGCATTGCTTATCGTGGGTGGAGTGGTGTGGTTTTGGGGGACAAATAATCCTAAAGATGCTTCTGTAATGGAAATTGGAATTGCAGCAGGGGTTTCTTATACTTATGGTTATCCACTGGTGTTGATGGACGAAAGCAAGGATACGATGTTAGGTGCATTTAATAAGGACCGCGAATTGATTACCAATCGTTTTATCCATAAACGCAGCTTTCCTGATGAAGATTTTAGAGCCGTAGTGCGACCCAGCCCGGATCTGATTTATTCAAATGCCTGGCTTGATCTCTCTGATGATCCTCAGGTTGTTATAGTTCCAGACATGGGAGAACGCTATTATAACTTATCAATCATGGATGCATGGACAAATGTATTTGCCGCCCCCGGCCAGAGGACCACCGGCACCGGCCCTGACCGTTTTCTCGTTGTTGGGCCCCGCTGGGATGGGGAAAAGCCGGACGGCATGGAGGTATTTTCTTCTCCCACCGACATGGCCTGGATACTGGGCCGCTTTCAAGCAGATGATGAAAAAGATCTGAAAGAAGTTCATGATCTTCAAGATTCACTGCACCTCGTCCCTTTGCAGGATTATGTAAGCGGCGACTACGATTTGCCGGAACCGTTAGAAGAGGAAGAGGAGGATACGATTAAGAGGCCTTCCCATGAAGTTGCGGAAATGGAGCCAACGAATTATTTTAACCGGCTGTCAAGACTAATGGTAGATAACCCTCCTGCGGATGAAGACGGACCGGCTTTGGAGCAATTAGAGTTGTTAGGTCTTGAACCCGGAGAGCCCCTGAATCAAAACGATTTTGGCTTTATTGCTCGCATAGCGATTAACCAGGGAGTTAAAATGGCCCGAGATAGGCTTAAAGAAGCAATTGCTCCCGGAGGACCCGCTACTCAAGAAGGCTGGGGGGATGAATTGGAGGAAGAACTCCCTGCTGTGGGATCGCTGGGACAGGTCCAATCCAGAAACGGGTGGTCAGTAGCACTGGAAGACATTGGTTCTTACGGAACTAACTATGCTTTCAGGGCAGGGGTTGCCCTCATTGGCTTGGGGGCAAATCTTCCCGAAGATGCCATTTATTACAATGCCGCTGTGGATAAAGACGGGAACTTTCTTGACGCTAACAGGGAATATACTATTCATTTTGAAGCGGATGAATTGCCCCCGGCGGATGCTTTCTGGTCGGTAGCTATTTATAATGAGGAAGGTTTCCTGGTGGCTAACCCCCTGAACCGCTTTCACCTGTCTGACCGGGATCCACTGGTTTACAATGAAGATGGTTCCCTCACCTTGTATATTCAGTCTGAAAACCCCGGCGGGGAAAAGGAAAAAAACTGGTTACCGGCCCCGGAAACAGATCACTTTACCCTTACAGCCCGTCTGTACTCCCCCCGCGAAGAAGCCCTACGTGGCTACTGGTTTATGCCCCCAGTTTATGACAGCACATAACAGGAGCACAAATGTGACCCTTTCTATTTTGCAACCCGAAACGATTAAAGAGAGGTCTCTAGTTAGTTATTGTAGGAGAACAATTACTTTTTTGTATGAAATTGCCGTTTAATTATCTGTACCAGTCGGCATATGAAAAATGCTTAACCTGAGGCAGCAATTAACCGTAGATTTGGAAGATGCCTATGGTAAAGATTTGCGGGTTTATTTAAGTATGCAATATTTTAGGCGGCAATGATTAAAAGAGCTAAAGAGGAAGAGAATTGGGGACAATCATGGTCCAATATAAAAAATTTTACCTGGATTCCTCATCAAAAAAACTCAAAAAAAGGAGTTTTTTATCTGACGTGGAATCAAGATCATAAATATTTTTACAATTGTTGCCCGGATAGTGAGCATTGCCAATGTTCCTATTTGATGTAGGGGGATAACATATCATCATGGGAACATGCCGGCATGGTTACTTGATCTTGCCCGTTGGGCAAGGAATATACCTGGGATACTATTACGAGGTGTTATTTTGCTCAAGATAATGGAGAAATACAAAGAATTACACCCTCAGTCAGGAAAGTGGGCTGAAAGGGCTCTCAATATAATGCAGGGAAATCTTTTCAAACTGGCTCTTCTCAACCGAGGTGTTGATATAATGGGTGCACAGGGAGGATTTCTTTCCATCGCCCATTCCTCTGAAGATATAGAAAAAAGCCTGGAAGCATTTGAAGGAGCTCTTGATGACTTACAGCAGGAAGATATAATATAGAAAGCCGGGCCCGGCAGAATTACCATAATTTATTCAAAGGGACATTAGGGAAGGCCCTGTGCTTCTGTCACCGCTTGGTCGCCGGCTTGGAGCTTATTTATATTAATCGTGTTTATTTGGTAAAATAATATAAACTTTAAAATATAGTGGAGGAGCTGATCCCTGTCTTGGCTAATAAAAGACCCTGGCGGATTTTTCGCTGGTCATTGGTGCCTTTTTTGATTATGATTATCTGTTTGCTGGTGCCGAGCACTGTTTCAGCCGGTGAAGAACTTTTTGACGAACTGGTGGAGATTTCTCAAAAGGAAGAAGGCGCATTGGTTTTTAACCGCCTGGAAAGCCACGGTCGTGAGTTGGACTGGAAAGAATCCCGGGAAGAAGAGTTTCAGGGTCACCTCAGGTATGTAGCCGTGGAAGATGAAGAAGATGCAGTGCTGGCAGAACTATTCCTGGTGCGCCGGGTGGATGGAGAGCTTTATATATTGTCTGTTCCATCTCCCGATGAAGTAGATGAAGAAACGGCGTCTTTTTATGAAGACATAGAAGAAAAAACGGGAGATAAACTATATCTACACGTGGAAGCTGAAGAAGCGGAGGTAGAAGGAGAGAAGTATACCTTTGCCCGTTTTCTCAGTGCACCGGAAAGGGTCCTGTTAGATCAGGTGTTCGAAATCTGCTGTACCCTCATGCTTTTTTTGATCATGATTGGAATGGGCCTTACTCTTACCGTTAAAGATTTTTCCCTGGTTTTTATAAAGCCCCGGGCTATTATGGTGGGGGCATCAATGCAGTGGATTCTCATTCCACTGGTAGCAGTGGCAATAGGTTATATCATGGGGTATCCTCAGAGTTATCCTTATATTTTTATGGGCATTATTTTAATTATGGTGACCCCAGGTGGCACTACTTCCAACCTGATGACCTTCTTTGCCAAGGGAGATTTGGCCTTATCTGTATCGTTGACTGCCTTTTCTACTGTAATGTCACTGTTTCTAACTCCTTTTTTACTGGCATTTTATAGCGCTTATGTTACAGATGTCCCCATTCCCACGGACTTGATCATGCAAGTAATTTTTGGGTTAGTGATTGTTCCTCTTGCCCTGGGAATGCTGG
>CAZARY010000124.1:0-6867 GCA_964487675.1 uncultured Clostridia bacterium
CGAACGCAGTGAGGGCGTTTTAACGCAGCCCAAAATCGGGAGCATGGTTACAGCCGGTTCAGCAAAGCCATAAGCAAAAGTATTGTAACACCAAATACGGAATTTATCCTAATTTAACTTGATAACCATTTTCATTAATATTAAAGTCCTTATTCATCTATTGACTTTTTTATTGATGCTTATAGAATAAAGATGGGATACTAGTAGAACTTGTGCTGACTTTAGTTATTCATCACTTATAAATAACTTAATAAATAAACTCATAAATACAATTAAGCGTCTTTGTCAATGGGTCTAGCCAGTGAGAATTTATTGGTGGAGGGCTGTTATCGTGTGGTTGATTGTTTTTCCTCTCATTTTTGGCTATTTTTTAGCTGTAAGAAAACCTGGTTTTGTTCGTTCTTTTCCTGTTAATTTGATCATAAATGTCAGCTTGGTGCTTTTGTTATTTGTTATGGGCGCTAGAATAGGCATCGATGAAGAAATTATAGCCCAAATCATAGAATTAGGAAGCTTTGCGCTTTTTGTTTCAATTTTTGCCATTCTGGGCAGTGTGTTGTTTTTATTAATTATTGACCTTTTAAAAACAGGACATCTTCAACTTCAACGTGATAATCAAAAAAATACAAAAAATCTCACCGATAATACTGCTAGTTCGGATAATCAAGATCATGAAATAGAAACTTTAACTCCGGTTAATACTATACTATCCGAAAATCAGCAGCAAGACTCACAAGATACAGAAATGAACAGATTTTCTTTTACATTAATGCTGACGGGTTCAGTATTAGTAGGTGTAATTGCCGGAATATTTATATTGCCTGTTTTTTTACTGCCGTGGCTCACTGAAGCTACCTCCTGGATTTTAGGTTTGCTGTTGCTGGGTGTGGGTCTTGACTTGGGATTATCAAACACAATTATTAAAGAATTTAAAAAATATGGGCTTGCGGTTTTACTATTGCCCTTCGGGGTAGCCCTGGGAAGTATAGTAGGGGCAATAATTTATAGCCTTTTCTCCGGAAGCTTGTATTGGAATGAAGCTGCTGCGCTCGCTTCAGGATTTGGATGGTACAGTCTTTCCGCTGTCATTATCTCAGAAGTACACACACCAACATTAGGCGCAACTGCTTTTTTGACAAATATTTTCAGGGAATTAATAGCCATTCTAATCATCCCCATGGTGGCTAAATATCTAGGCGGCATAGCAGCTATAGCCCCGGGTGGGGCAACATCTATGGATGTTACACTGCCTATCATTGCAAAAGGTGCAGGTAAAGAATACGTGCCGCTGGCTTTTTTTTCTGGTGCCATCTTATCTCTCATGGTTCCTATAATGGTCAATTTCTTTTTAAGCTTATGAGCCCTTTAATAAAAAATTTTTATGCTAAAAGCTATAGCTGCTTGTTTTCAAGTATACATCACCCTGTAATGCGGTTCCTAAATTAATTCAGGTATATTTTCTGTTTGGTCTTGCAGACTTGTATTTCTTGAACTTGCTTTCCCGATCAAACTTGAAATTCGACCCTAGGGATAGATCGGTTAATTTAACCCAATATTGCCCTTTGCGTTTATGCCTTATTGACCTTGAACTTGTCTTTCCAGAATGATATTCTGATTTAAATGGTTGATGTGGTGGTTCAATGTTTCTGTTCAAAGTTTCTTTTGGAGGTTTACTTTCTTTTCTATTCACTTGCTTTATAGGATAACTTAAATTTTTTATAAGTTTTTAAACTCCTTACATGATCAAATCACTAACACATGATTTTAAAATGAGGTGAAAGAAAATGTGTGCAGCTAAAAATCATCCCCAAAACAACAATCAAAATAATGAAGTCTCCTCTAGTTTCTATCAAAACATCCCCCCATCTCTTTGGCAGGACTGGAAGTGGCAGGTCAAAAACCGCATTTCCGATGTAGAAACGTTAAAACAGATCATTCATTTGACAAAAGAAGAAGAACAAGGCATTAGGAGAACTTTAAGAACACTTAAAATGGCCATTACACCCTACTATGCCTCGCTCATGGATGCGAACAATACTGAATGCCCCATTCGCCGCCAGGCTGTCCCCACTTCAAATGAACTTGACTTTTCACTGCATGATCTTGAAGACCCACTTGATGAAGATACGGATTCGCCTGTGCCAGGCATAACCCATAGATATCCGGATCGAGTATTGTTTTTGGTCACGGATCAGTGCTCCATGTATTGTCGTCATTGCACTCGCAGGCGTTTTGCGGGTTCGACAGATAAGCCAGCTTCAATAGAGGTCTTAGATCATGCAATTAAGTACGTAGCAGAAAACTCCAAGATTAGAGATGTCCTTATTTCAGGCGGCGATGGATTGTTGATCTCCAATGAAATATTAGAATACGTCCTTTCCAATCTTCAACAGATTGAACACGTAGAAATTGTCAGAATCGGTACAAGAGCACCCGTTGTTTTACCCCAAAGGGTCACGGACGACCTGGTTAAATTATTGCAAAAGTATCATCCGGTGTGGCTTAACACGCACTTTAACCATCCCAAAGAAATAACGGAGAGCGCCCAGTCAGCGGTTAAAAAACTAGCAGATAGCGGTATTCCCTTGGGAAATCAAAGCGTCCTACTTAAAGGTGTCAACGACTGTCCTGCCATTATGAAAAAATTGGTGCATGAACTGGTTAAAATGCGCGTCAACCCTTATTATCTTTATCAGTGCGATCTTTCTATGGGAATAGAGCATTTTAGAACGTCAGTAGCTGCTGGTCTGGAAATAATTGAGCACTTAAGAGGCCATACGAGCGGTTTTGCTGTTCCTACCTTCGTAGTAGATGCCCCAGGAGGTGGCGGTAAAATTCCTATCATGCCACAATACATGATTTCCCAGTCTCCCGATAAAGTCATATTAAGAAACTATGAAGGCGTTACTTGCGCTTATAGTGAACCGACGGATAAACACAGGGGCTGCGGCAGAAATAATTGCCAGGCATGCGCATTAGCTGAACATGAAACCACAGGGATTGGTAGTTTAATGGCAAACCAAAACATAAGCTTAGAACCGGAAAATTTGACCAGAAGAAAAAGAGGCAAACAGGAAAAATGATCGATCACAAATGCATTATACCCGGCTAATTTACATTTGGCCAGGTAAATTATTGTTGCAAACTGAAGGGTTATATTAGATAATAAATAACGTGAATAATTTATGCGGGAGGGGTCAGCAATGACAAAATATATCTTTGTCACCGGCGGCGTTGTGTCTTCCCTAGGCAAAGGAATTTCTGCAGCCTCCATAGGAAGACTGTTAAAAAATAGAGGCTTAAGGGTGACGATTCAAAAGCTAGATCCATACATTAATATTGATCCAGGTACAATGAGTCCTTACCAGCATGGTGAAGTGTTTGTGACAGAAGATGGAGCAGAAACCGATTTGGATTTAGGCCATTACGAACGTTTTATTGATGAAAATCTTACCAAGTACAGCAATATTACCACCGGGAAAATTTACTGGTCCGTTTTGAACAAGGAAAGGAAAGGCGAATACCTAGGCAAAACCGTTCAAGTCATCCCCCATATAACCGATGAAATTAAATCCAGAATGATTCAAGCGGGAAAAGACAATAATGCCGATGTAGTCATCGTTGAAATAGGCGGAACAGTAGGAGATATTGAAAGTCTTCCTTTTTTAGAAGCTATCCGTCAAATGAGAAGTGATATAGGCCGAGATTCAGTCATGTATGTGCATGTCACCCTGATGCCTTATTTAGAAAACGCCGGTGAATTAAAAACCAAACCTACACAGCACAGTGTAAAAGAACTTAAAAGCTTGGGCATACAGCCGGATATGGTGATTTGCCGAACCCAATTTTCCCTCTCCCAGGAAATCAAAGATAAAGTAGCCCTTTTCTGCGACATAGAGGAAGAAGCAGTGATTGAAAATCATGATGTGGAAAACATATATGAGATCCCTTTATATTTAAACCAGCAACAAGTAGATGATATTATCGTGAAAAGGTTAAACTTATCTACCGATCGTGTTAAATTAGACGAATGGAAGGAATTGGTGCATAAAATTAAAAATCTTTCAAATAATGTCACCATTGGATTAGTCGGAAAGTATACTTCTCTGCAAGATGCTTATATTAGCATCACAGAAGCCATGGATCATGCTGGATTTAAACATAATGCTGAAATCAATGTTATGTGGATCGATTCTGAATCGTTAGAACGCAGCTCAGAATCCCAAAATAAAGAACTTTTCAAGGATCTAGACGGCGTCTTGGTGCCGGGTGGTTTTGGCAGCCGGGGTATTGAGGGAAAGGTTATTGCAGCAAAAATTGCCCGGGAAAATAATATCCCTTTTCTGGGTATCTGCCTGGGTATGCACTGTGCGGTTATTGATTTTGCCCGCCACACCGCAGGTTTGAAGCAGGCTCACAGCGCTGAGTTTGATGCTTTAACACCTCATCCCGTTATTGACCTGCTCCCAGATCAAAAAGAAGTTGAAAATATGGGTGGCACCATGCGCTTAGGGGCATATCCTTGCCAATTGAAAAAGGGAACAAAAGCTTTTGAAGCGTATCAGAAAGACTTAATTAAAGAACGCCATAGACATAGGTATGAATTTAACAACTCTTATAGGGACATCCTAGAATCCCAAGGGTTGGTTATAGCTGGAATTTCTCCAGATGGAGTACTGGTAGAGATGATTGAATTAAAAAACCATCCCTGGTTTGTGGGCACGCAATTTCATCCGGAGTTTAAGTCAAGGCCGAGTAAACCCCATCCGTTGTTTGATCATTTTATCCGGACAGCTGCTACCAGCGGCACCTTGGTTAAAAATTAAATTGCTGAAACAACCATTATCATCTCTTTATAATAAAGCAGAAAAGTTGTCAACAATTTTTCGACAGTTTTCCACAACCCATTAGCGCCTCTTCTTCTTAAAAATAGCTTGCTATGATAAGTTGAATATAAAAACACTCATAACAGGGGGTCCCCCTAGAACCCCTATTATAAAAGGCTCTGCACTGTTTGCCTTTCTAAACAACCAATTGAAATTAAATATACGAGTAATTTTTTTTCTTTGTATGATTCCAAGCCCCCACTAACTTATCCACAATTTTATCCCCAAGCCATCCACAAACTGATTTATTCGCAGAATGACTTTCAGTTGATTTTTAGCTTACTCATTCTTTTGTTTCTCACTCTTCTAGTGTCGGCTCAACCTGTTCCTTCCTAATGCCATTCATTAATATTTGAATGATTTCTTCCAATTCAGTGCGGGTGGGTTTTTTATTTTCCATGAGCACAGAACTTACAATGACCTGTGTGCCCAAACCATGGAAGATCTTTGCATACAGCACCGGATCTCCATTCACCACTTCACCTTTTTCCATAGCTTCTTTGAAAGTGTTTTCAAATTGTTTTAAGAGGTCTTCCCTTACTTGAACCAATAAACCATAAAGCTGGTTTTCTGTAACCACTTGAGATTCCCTACCCAAGACTAAGCAGGCAAAATCTCGATTTTCCCATAAAAAATCCACATGCCTTTTCATCATGCCATACAAACGCATCCACAAAGGTCTGGGCTGGGTGAGTTCTTCATGAGTCAAATCTGCTAGTTTTTGAGTCCCTATTTTGATTAACTCAATAAACAGTGCTTCTTTGCTGTTAAAATATTCATATACCGTCCCTTTTCCTATACCGGCTTCATCAGCGATTTCCTGCATTTTCGTGTGGTAATAACCTTTTTGACTAAACACTTTGGCCGCCGCCTCCATTATTTGATTTCTGCGCAAAACGCTCACCTCTTTGACGTATTTTGATGGTTAATAGCCCTAACAAACCACTTATTTGCTTTTTAATGCAAAAATTTTTGTCTTAGGTTCGCCTTGATCTTAAATAGCCTGCTTCATTTATTTTAAATATCCTGCTTCAATTATCTTAAACAGCCTGCTTATTGATTATTTTTTGAACTATTTCAGTTACAGGTATTAAAATTATGAGGCTTTCAACTGCTTGCTTCGCCCTTGAATGCTCTAGCTACCCATTTGCCAAAATCGTCCATTAAACTGTACATAACCGGTACAAAAACAAGGGTCAATAGGGTAGCCACAAATAAGCCGCCAATCACGACTGTTGCCATAGGAGCACTGGCTTCTGCGCCATCGCCAATGCCCAGGGCCAGGGGAAACATACCCACAATGGTCGTAGATGATGTCATCAAGACCGGACGAAATCTTCTCTTCCCAGCTTCTTTCAGGGCACTGTATCTATCGTATCCTCTTTCTCGATAAAGCAAATTAATATAATCAACCAATACAATGCCATTGTTCACTACAATGCCTGCCAACATGATCACCCCAATAAAGGCAACCACACTAAAAGTTCTGCCAGTGAACAGCAAAGCTAGGATTACCCCGATCAATGTCTGGGGCAAAGTAAACATAATAACAAACGGATATGTTAACGATTCAAACTGGGCTGCCAATACCATATACACCAGAACAACTGCCAGCAAAAGGACTAATGCTAGCTGTTCAAAGGCTTCCATCATTTCCTCATACTCGCCGCCGTATTCAATAAAATACCCCATGGGCAGATCAATTTCATCAACCCGCTCCTGAATCTCATTCATAGCACTGCCCAGATCACGATCTACCAATTCAGCAGATACCCGTCCGGTTCTTTCCTGATTATCCCTATCAATAGCCCGTGGAGCGGTGCCCAATTCTATATCCGCTAGATCTTCTATAGGGAGTTGATACCCACCAGGGGTCTCCATTAATAAACCTTCCAGGTGGGATAGTTCCCACCCATCAGGGTGCGCCATATGCAAATTAATTTCATACTCTTCACCAGCTTCTCGGTAAAATGTAGTTATA
>CAZARY010000125.1:0-6783 GCA_964487675.1 uncultured Clostridia bacterium
GTAAGAGATAAGAGGTAAAAGGTAAGAGGTAAGAGATAAGAGGTAAGAGGTAACGGATATGGGATAAGGAGCTAAGCTCAAAAGAAAAAACACAAATATTTCAGAGAGATTGACAGCTCTATTTCACCAGAAAAGATGAAATGAACATGGCATTGCGACTAAGCACGGCACCAAGGAATCACAAGGTGTAAAATCACAAAAATTGAAGTCCCACAAATGAGAAGGAGACCAGCAAATGAAAACCAGTCATGAGCGTTTAGGAGTCATCATCAACCCTGCAGCAGGAAGGAATAAAGGCAAAAGAGTATGGCAGAGCATAGAAAATGAATTAATTCAAAGAAACATACGTTTCAAAGGAGTAATCAGCACCTATCCTGGCAAAACTGAAGAATTAGCCCGCCAAATGGAAAAAGAAGGTTATTCTACCTTGGCGGTTATAGGTGGGGATGGGACAGTCAACGAAGTCATCAATAATATCGATTTAGCCAAAACGCGGGTCGGCATTATACCCGCGGGGACGGGGAATGATTTTTGCCGTTCTGTTCAGATCCCCAGCCGCCCTATAAAAGCATTACAAATTATACTTGATGGGCACCATCGTTTGATCGATGTGGGTCATGTGCAGGGGGCAGACTTCAACCGGCTATTTTACAACATAGCGGGTATCGGGTTTGATGCTGAAATTGCTAGAGAAATAAACGAGAAATTCAAATGGATTGGCGGAGCACCAGCTTACATTTTGGCTGTGCTCAAACACCTGGTCACATTTAAAAATTTTCCGGTAGAAATAAGGTTTGACGATCAACGGCCAGTAAAAAACAGCTGTTTTTTACTGGCCGTTGGTAACGCTAAGTATATTGGTGGTGGTTTAAAACTCATTCCCGGGGCCGAAATTGATGATGGCCTGTTCCATGTACTGATCGCCAGGAATGTGGGGAAAATGACTGTCCTTGCAAATTTAAACAATCTATTTTCAGGCACCCATCTTTCTCATCCAAACATTGTTGAACAAATTGCCAAAGAAGTGGAAATCCTCCCTACAACTGAAGTAAAGAAAATCCCGACCCTCCATTGCGACGGAGAAATTTTGGGACACATCCCTGCCAAGATAAGCATTCTACCCCAAAGGCTAAAATTTATCCTTCCTATAAGTTAAGATTTTAAGCTCAGTGACGGCTTTATTTTATCAGTCAATTTTCATGTTTTTGAGCATGCTCCCTTTTTGCGATATTGTCTCCTGCATTCGAGGCGCTTCCTCAGCAAACGCAGTGAGCTTTTTACTGCAGTTTCTCGTTAATAAGCCAAAAACTCCTCCAGTTTTTGCCAGAGCTTGCGGCTCTCAATAATTGAATTGTGATTTTCACCTTCTATTAACACGTATTCCTTCTCCCCACCCCATTGTTCCACTAAATTTTCGGCATGCTCGGGCGGGACCACCTGGTCTTCACTGGCACCGAAAGCCAGCATCGGGGCATCTATATCTGGAGCCCGCCCAACGGCATCAAAGTTATGCCTCAAAATAAGGGATACCGGGATAAATGGAAACATTTGCCGGCCTACTTTTTCGATGCTGTCAAATGGCGTCACCAAGATCACGCCCGATGTATCGCGTTGGCTGGCCAAATAAGCAGCCACCCCAGTGCCCAAGCTTCTTCCCATCAGCACTATACGTTCGCTGTCGATGTCCTCCCTTTGCGTTAAAGAATCATAAATCAGAAGGGCATCTTGCTGTAAGTTTTTTTGAGAAGGTTCCCCTTCACTCAAACCGTATCCCCTGTAATTCATCAAGGCCAGGGCATAATCGCCAAAACGATCGGCTTTTTCAATCATATGAGAAACTTCTTCGGCGTTTCCACCAAAATAGATGACCAGGGGATGTTCCCCTTCACCGACCGCTTTTACCAGCCATCCTTTCAGTACAACGTCCTCCTCCGCTTCTATTGAAATTTCTTCAATCTGTTGGCCATATAGATGCGCTCCGTTTGCTGGAATATCTTCAGCCAAGGGCTGCGGATGAAAAAGCACCCATTCTTGAAAAAAATAAAAAAATACTAACAAGAAAACATAGACGATCAACGCAATAAATATAACCTTTCCAGTCGATGCTGCGCTTATCATAATTTTCATTTTCATCCCTTTTCCAAAAGTTAATTTAGTCCTTAAAACCTTAAACCTTTATAAAAAACGATACTCACTTGAAAGCAAATAAATAAAAATAGATAAGGCTTCAGCTAAATTTGATCATGTAGTTAATCATTTCAATTAGATTGCAAAAGCCATAAGGCAGCTGATTCATTAAGATCTAGTATCCATATGGCCTTTAAGCGTTTGGATCTTGATAATAGCGAATTTTATGGCATTCACGATTCATTTTCTAAAAACCCGATCGGTATCACGGATAGAGGTGAAGTATCTGTTCGCAAAATGTTTTTTATCTCTTGATCGTCGAAGGCACCTACTACCACACAGCCCATCCCAAGCGCTTCCGCTTGAAGACAGAGGTTTTGGCCGGCATGGCCGGCCTCCATTTTGACATATCGCTCGCCCCGGTCGCCATATGCTCGGGTTGTCGCTTCGTAACGGGCAGCGACCACCAACGTAACGGGAGCTTCAGAAATAAAATCCTGATTTAAAGAAGCAGCAGCCAAGGCGCCCCTTTTATCATCGCCGACAACCCTCTCCAATTCGTGTCCACCTGTGTGATAACGATAAATCCCAGCGTCAAGTTCTTCCATTTCTCCTGCCACCACATAGACAACCAGGGGGTGTGTTCCTCCAGCTGAAGGGGCTGTTCTGGTGGCGCCAGTGATTCCGTCTTGGCTTTTGCCTATGCCTTGAGCCGCCCAAGCCAACTGGCCAATCTCTTGGAGAGACAGAGGTGTTCCAGAAAAATTCCGGCTGGAAGTCCTCTGAGATAAAGTTTCTTCTAGTGTGATTTCCCCCACTTCTTCCGGGTCCGGCAAAGATAAGGTCTCCCCCACTTTATGATTTTGATCCATTTCAGCGGTTTCTTTTTCCTTATCCACCGCTTCTTCTTTTGGGGCTTCCAGTTGGCAAGCCGAAACACTGAGTGCTGCAAGGAGCACAAATAAAGCCATCAAGAGCTGACGACAGTAAGCTTTTATAGTAAATATTTTGTGCTTGTAATCATACAAACAACTACAAGTACGGCGGCGTAAGAAAAATCTATGCATGCCCGCACCTCCTTTAAAGCCATCAGGCTTTAAATTTGGCCTTTCCTGATACTGCTTTTGCCATTAACCTGCTCTCACAGATAAAGCAGTAGGGTTTCTGCTGCGGTTTCTCCTAAATGGCGCATGCCTCCAAAAAATGATGCGCTGCTCTTATTATAACTTCTATAAGCAAGGAAAGTCGACCTGCAAATATTATTAAAGAGTCATCCGCCTAAAACTCATCCTATTTTTGTTCAAACAATAGGATCAGCATCATTATGCTAACAGTATCTATTAACAAAATAAATACCTATGGGAATTTATTTAATTTTTGCTATCTTTTATGTCATTTTTGTTGTATAATATTATCACCAATATACCCTATATCAATGCGCATATGATAAAGCTTATGTCAATTTAAAAATCATTGTGCCAATTTTCTGTAATTTTATTACTAAAAATTTATCCGGTAATACCGGAAAGGAGGAAAAATGTCATGACCAACTCAAAAAAAGGTTTTTTAAGCAAGTATTTCGCTATTCCGTTTATTCAAAGAATGGGAATAGCATTTGTACTAGGAATTATTGCCGGTTTAATCATTGGCGAGCCGATTGAAGTCATCCGGCCTATTGGTACCCTCTTTTTAAGGCTCCTAATGATGGTTGTTATCCCGATCATCGTATTCACCTTAATCACAGCAATGAAAAGCATGACCCCCTCTAAGTTGGGAAGAATTGGGGGGCAAACCGTTGGGCTGTATCTTCTAACCACTGCCGTCGCCATTATTATAGGTTTAGGCATTGCCAACGTGTTTAATCCGGGTATGGGGCTCACCCTACCAACAGATGCCACTATTGATGCAAGCGAAGCCCCTGGCATTGTCGAAGTACTGATTAATATTTTCCCCAACAATGTTTTTGCATCCATGGCAGAGGGAGCGATACTGCAGGTTCTAGCTTTCGCGTTAATATTCGGGGTCGCCATGGCCTTTTTGAAAGACACGGGCTCTGAAAAAATAAAGGAAGGCGTAGATTTGATTTTTTCCTTGACCGAAACAGCTTCTGAAGTCATGTTTAAAATCGTGAGAGGTGTTATGGAGTTTGGCGTTCTGGGTGTTTTTGCCCTACTGGCTGCGACGTTTGGTCAAACCGGACCCCAGGCCCTAGCAGATTTTGGCATCTTGATCGCCACTTTTGTGATTGCCGTAGCCATCCACATGTCTCTTGTATACGGCCTTGTATTTAATATCATGATACTGAAAAAGTCACCCCTTAAATTCTTAAAAGGGGCCAAAGATGCGCTCATAACCGCATTTGCTACTCGTTCCAGCGGCGGCACTTTGCCAATTACCATGAAAGCAGCCAATCAGGATTTAAAGATCAAAGAAGAGATCTACTCTTTTTCGTTACCGCTTGGCGCCACCATTAACATGGACGGCACAGCCATGTACCAGGGCGTAACCGCAATTTTTGCCGCCAACCTCATCGGGCAGTCATTGACCCTGGGCGAGCAATTAATCGTGGTATTAACGGCAGTTTTAGCAAGCATTGGCACAGCGGGTGTCCCAGGAGCAGGCTTAATTATGCTCACTATGGTTTTAACAGCTTTAGGGCTTCCCTTGGGTGTGGTTGCTTTTGTAGCCGGCGTAGATCCCGTGCTTGATTCTTTTAGGACCATGAATAACGTGGCCGGCGACCTATCGGTCTCCAGTGTGGTTGCCAAATTTAACGACGGCATTGATTTAACTAAAGGCGCATGGGCAGATGAAGAGGAAGTCGTTGCCCCGACCCCACCTGTTCCCCCGGTCGATCCTGCCGGAGGGATAAAGTAATATTGCCAGTTTATTGGCATAGACGATTTTTTAGTATAAAGCGCTCTTTGATGTACGCACACAACTAAAGCAGTAGGCTTCTTAGGTTTCTGATGTAGTTTCTTATAAAGCAAAAGAACCCAGCGTGAAAAGCATAACAAAAATAATTTATAGATCCCAATAATTCGTCATTAAAATTATTGGGATCTCCTTTTAGTTCTCCCTTTGATTTTCCCCTCTGACTTTCCCTCTGATTTTCCCCTCTAATTTTCCATTTTTTTGATTTGGATTTGATTTTTTTATTTCTGTGGCCCCAAGTTAAAACAGGTAGGCAAACTATCTGTATATTGCAGTGCTTAATTGACATACTCCCAAAGCTAAAACAGTGGGCTTTCTGCTTGATTTTCTCGTAGATGTCTCTTTGCTTCTGTCTACCCCTAGTAGACCGATTTTGAAAAAGCTCCTTAGCTGCTTAAGCGACCGCAGCGGGAAATTTAGCGTACCCCTAAAACTCGGAACACAGAACCGCTTAATGAACCCTCTTTAAAATTAAAAGGATTTCGTGCAGTTAGTGAAGAAAATTTTAAATAGGTCACGGTCTTTCGCATATATATCACTCACAACAACTATTTTAATCATATACCCCAGCAAAAACGGCTATTTAAGGAATGGCGCGAATGTGTTTTAGGAGGGATGCATGTGCAGGAAAAAACGCACCAAGCCATTTTAATCGAATCGAAAGATAATGTGGCAGTGGCTATTGAAAATTTAGAGAAAAGCAGCCAGGTTGTTGTGAAAGGCAAAGATTATTTTACAGTAAAGCTTCTTGAATCGGTTAAATTTGGGCACAAATTTGCCACTCGCCCCATATTAGCTGGCGATAAAATCATCAAATACGGCCATATCATTGGGATTGCATTAGAAAACATCGAAATAGGGCAGCATGTACACGACCACAATATAGGCGGCACCAGGGGAAGAGGAGATTTGAACAAATCACAATAAAAAAAGGAGGCCCGCTGTGAAACTTTTCGGCTATAGAAGAAAAAACGGTGACATTGGAATTAGAAACCATTTATTGGTCATTCCTTCCGTGGTTTGTGCCAATAATGTGGCTCAAAAAATAGCTGCCCAACTGGCAGGAGCTGTTGTTATACCACACCAGCATGGCTGTGCCCAATTTCCTAATGACGCTCAGCTTACGCACGATACCTTAGCGGGTTTCGGCACCAACCCCAATGTGGGCGGTTGTATTATTGTGGGGTTAGGGTGTGAAACGGTTAAATCCGAGAAATTAGCTACATCAATCGAAAAGAGCCAAAAACCAGTCGGCAGTGTGAATATCCAAAAAAGCGGCGGTAGTATTAATGCCATAAATGACGGGGTTCGACAAGGCAAAAAGATGCTGAACCACCTCTCTGCCCTACAAAAAGAAGTATTTGATATATCCGAGTTGCGAGTTGCATTGGAATGCGGGGGGTCAGATACCACCTCCGGCATAGCAGCTAATCCGGCTGTAGGCATTGCCAGTGACAAAGTAGTCGCTGAAGGAGGAACGGTGATACTGTCTGAAACTCAAGAACTTATCGGAGCCGAGCATATTTTAATAGAGCAAGCAGAAACAACAAAAGTTGGAGATAGAATCAAAGAAATCGTCCACGAAGCCGAAAATACAGCTTTGAAAATGGGCTTTGATATTCGATCGGCCAACCCCACACCTGGAAATAAAGAAGGGGGGCTTTCCACGATTGAAGAAAAATCCCTAGGATGTATTCTTAAAGCAGGCAAAAGTCGAGTTCG
>CAZARY010000126.1:0-6700 GCA_964487675.1 uncultured Clostridia bacterium
TACCTGGTAAAAGCCCTTTCTTGCCTCTTCTTCAAAATCCACCTCGGGAATGAAACTTTGAGTTTCTGTCTCTCCCGGCTCTAAAGTAGTAGGCTCATCGGGCCAAATTCTATCTAATTCTACAACAACCCAGTTCATCGGAATATCTTCCTGTCCCCCGGTTATCCAACCAGCATCTAACGCTACATCCAGAACTGCTCCTACAGCTAGTTTGTCTTCGGTGTCCCTTCTTCTCATCAACCAGTCCTCGGGAATTTCTTCTTCTTCAAGCCGTTTTGCCACAGGTTCCTCTAGAAGTAATAGGCTTTCTTCAGCATCCCTTTCGGCAATTAAGTACTCTACACTAAAGGCTCGATCAAAGGTCAGGGAGGTATCGCCGGTGTTTTCTATCTCAAACTCGATTACGTCCTCAGGCCCATAGGATGTTCGTTCCACTTCCAGGTTTGCCCACGGTTCTTCTACATCAACAGTGCTTAAGGCTACCGTTCTCGTTTCCGGTATCCAATCGATATCTAAGTCTAAAGCCTCTGCCACAAAACTTGCCGGAGTAAAGGTGCGCTCTTCTACAATCAGGGGCGCTGTATCCATCTCTCTTGTCTCCCCGTTTACCGTGTATTCCTCTTCCCCTATGACAAACTCGGCGCGTTTGTCTTCCAACACGATAATGGCCGCTCTTCTTTCCCCGTCCCATTCCACGTCTGCTCCTACATCTTCGCTGATAAATCTGAGAGACGTCTGGGTCCGGTCATCCTCGTCGATAAAAGGTTCCGCTCCTTCCTCAAATTCTACTTCTTCGCCGTCCAGGGTAACCGTGAGGTCATCACCGCCGGCGAAAGCAACACCGCTGAATAATAAAGGCACCACCAGTAACAAACACAGCAGTAATTTCACTGTCATTTTTATCAACCTCCCAGAAGATTTTTGGTGATCACTTTGTTTAAAGGTCTTGCTCTTGAAAATGGGTGAATGAAAAGCATTGTTGCAAGGAAGGTGACTATGAATGTGCCTTATTGGTTAAACTGATTAAAAAACTCCTGAAAGTATCATGAAAAACTTACGTGAAGAAGGTGTGATATCTTAACGTGGGGGTTTGAGAGTCCTCTTTGAGGCTAGGCGATAGAGTGTATTTATTGAACATATACTCAGCACTAGGATATGTCGCTTTAGAGCTTTGCTTAATTATTGGTACGTTCGCTATCTAATTTTAATATCTCAAACTTTAAAATAGGGACACCAGCATATTTTTGAATATTTTATATATTTTATGTTTTGGGAATATTATATCAAAAGTTATGCGGCACTCAAATACAAATGTTAATTTTGTGAATATTACTAATTTTTACACAAAAGATCTTGAAAAGGGATTTTTTAATTAATGTAGAAGAAACGAACTAGGTGACACGATTTATTTATATCGTAGCACGTTATCCTGCCACAAATTCTTTTGAAAAAGGAGCGTTAAAAATGGAATCACTAAAAGAAAATCCAACAAAATCCCTAGTTTACGCCGGGTTTTTCATTGCACTTGGAGTACTGCTTCCACTGCCGTTTCATATCACCGGTATTGCTGGCACAATCTTTCTACCCATGCACATCCCGGTGCTAATCGGCGGTTTTTACCTCGGTGGTTTATACGGGCTATTAATCGGCCTGGTGACTCCCCTCTTAAGTCACATGGCAACCGGTATGCCGCCCCTAGCGCCAGTGCCTATAGCTGTGATCATGGCTTTCGAGCTAGGCGCATACGGATTACTGGCCGGGTTTTTGTATCAAAAAATCGGGAAGATATGGTATGCTTTAATTGGGAGCATGATCGGTGGACGGTTAGTAGCCGGGTTAACCGTGTGGTCTTTGATTATACTCTTTGGTTTTCACCAGTTAGATTACCCCCTGGCTTTTATCACAGGTGCAGTTGCCACTGGGGTGCCGGGTATCGCTCTGCAGCTTCTGCTAGTTCCGTTAATTGTCTCTAGGCTAGAAGCCAGAAGTTCAGTTGAGCATTTTCAGAGCTAGCTTGCGAATTATATGGTTGTTAGCAGCAGTTGTGCTGTGCTAATTTGGTTGTTTTTGCCATTTTAGATGTTCTTTTGCATATATGACTATCCAAGCAATTACTATTAAAGAGGTGATACCAAAATGGGTGACTTAAATACCAAGGATTTTTTTGATCACGCATCAACCGAATGGGATAAAAAAGTCCATCACAACGAAGATAAAATAAAGCAATACCTGGAATACATTGATTTCGCCGCCAAAGATTCCGTACTCGACGTTGGCACTGGAACCGGTATTATGCTGAAGTTTATACTGCCAAAACTCTCCGAAAGCACCAAAATTACTGCCGTTGACATTGCTCCGAAAATGCTGGAAATAGCCCGGCAAAAATACCAGGATCCCAGGGTCAAATTTCGATTGCTAGATATAGAAAAAGAGCAGCACCGACTGGAAAATTATGATTTAATCATGCTGTACTCAGTTTTTCCCCACCTTCAAGAAAAAAGTAAAGCAATAGAGGCTTTTTCCAAATGTTTGACAAAAAACGGAGAATTGTGCATTATGCATTCAAATTCCCGGGGAGAGATAAATGAAATGCATAAAAGTTTAGGAGAACCGGTTTGCTATCATCAGCTTCCGCCCGTAGAAATATTAAAAGAATTAGGAAAAAAATATAACCTGGAAATCAGGGCCGCCTTAGATGAAGACGAGGGCTATTTTTTTCTTGCAAGACACACCAATGACTAATGCCGGTGAAGCAGTTCACGCTCCAGCTTACTGGCGTAGTATTCTGGTCGATTCCGGTCGCTGTAATCTTCCGTGTAGCCACAGGAATAAAATAGTTCCTTAAACAAAATAAAGCAGAGTTCGGTGATTTCTTTCTTTAAGATCGGCGTATAAGTGGATTGATTGAACTTAGGGTCAACTTTAAACGTATACTCTCTGGGGTCTACCAGAGGGTCACTTTCCTGAAGTTCCAAGGGATGCCCGGCCACATTTTTTAACAGTACCACTATCTCTACTTGGGAGGTCACCCCCAGGTTGGTTAAAAACGAAAGCCACGGTGCCAAGGTGCCATGTAAGGCTGCAAAATATGCTGGCGGATAAATGTTGATGCTGCCATTTTTTGTATAACTAATATCTGTCCAGGTTGCAACAGCTCCATTTCTATAGGCAACGGCTCTATACTCTATTTCGCAGCTGTCCTCATTCGGATAATCAAAAATCCCCGCTTCATTACTTCCCTGCCATTTTTTCGATGGAGGAAGTCTGTGCTCCCCATTCCATCCAGGTACCCCTTCTACCCGATTTTGATAGTGCTTGCTTTCTCGCAGTGCATCAATGCTAATCAAATTGGACTCTGTCCCTACAGGAGTAGCATATATGAAACAAAGTGGCTTCTGGCTGATCTGGCTAGGGCAATAAGTTTCAAGCTGCTCTACTGCTTCTTGATCGAAATCCTCTTTCAGATTTACTTTTGCCTGGTAGATAAGATCTAATTCTGCCCGGGAAGCCGTAACCGTGGAAGTGCCTCGCCTTATGGGCACGTAGTAATCATCGCCTTTTTGCACCACATGCGGTTTGTTATTGCTGGAAGGTACAACGAGCACCGCAGCTTGGCCAGAATCAGCATCTATAGGAAAAGGATAGAAAACTGGGCGTGGGTTCACAATGCCGTTGATGATGTTTGTCAAGTGCTGGGTGAGTTCCACACTGTTAGGAATATTCACCGGGCAAATCGGTTCTTCTAGATCCGGTTCACCGCTATCTTCGTATTCTTTCACACCCAAAATTAGAATGCCACCATTAGAGTTGGCAAACCCCGCAATCCATTTGGCAAGTTTTTCTTTATCTTTGCTTTTTGTTAAATCGACTTGCCATTTGTAATCCAAATTTGCACTTTCTGGGACGCAGGAGTATAAAAACTTTCTAATGAATTGATCAGCCGTCCCTTTTTGCTGCGCTTCGTTTAAATTCTCTAAAAAATCTTCCCAGGCCAAGGTCAATGCCCCTTTCAGCCTTTCCTTGTATTTATCTTAAGGCAAGTACTCTCATTGCCTTGTCAAGCTATTTAAGCCGTAAAATATTCTATATTCTTATGTAAATATTCTTGACTTAATTGGATAAATCCTTGTTCTATTAAATATTTCACAACCTTTTATGAAAACAGGCATTTAATATAAACGCGGTCTAGATAGCTCCATTTAAATGAACGGCTGCGATTAATAAACAATTGCCCCTGACTTTATTTACAATTTATGATTAAGCTTTGACATACTCCCACAGCTAAAGCAGTGGGCTTTCTGCTTGTTTTTTCGTAAATACATACAAAGATACTCATATTGCTATTATTATGCTTTGTCAGTTTAGGTTCAAACAAAAAAGCAGGCAAATCGCCTGCTTTTTTTAATCCGCACATTTAGTTTTATTCGATTCCATAGATCCCATTAAAGGAGCTCTATTGGAGCCACTTAATCTTTATTCAGCAATGTATAACAGAATTTTGAAAAAACAGTAATACCCGCTCTCAAGCTTTATCCATCATCTCTTTCTTCAAAACTAAAATAATTAGGTTCTGGCAGAAGAAGTCTTTTCCCTGGCACGTAGTTGCTTTGATAAGAGCTTCTCCAAAAATATTCGCTGGCAGCATGGACCACGCCGGCTGTCATAAAGTTGATATAGGACAAATCTTTTACCGGTTCTCCTTTTTCTTCTTCATACTTGGCATGGTAGTTAGCCAAATTTTTGTCTAGTTTATATATGGAAATCTTTTTTGTTTGATCCCAGTCAAATTTGTACTGGAACAACGCCTGATGAAGAGCCTTTTCATAATAATAATGCGTGATATACTTTCTATTGCCGATTGTTCCATTGTTGTGTGCATAACAAAAAAAATCAGCAAGATAGTGCGATATGACCCCGAGCCTATAATAAGCCATCCTTTTTCCACCGAGTGTCATGCTCATGGTGTTTTCAATATAATTTAAAAACCATTCTCGCAAATTGTAGTACTCATGCCTTTTTATTTTATGTTCCAGCGCTATATCGGGCGTAACATTTCCCAGAATAAAGTATTGCTTATACTCTTCCTCAACCAACTTGGACAGTTTTTTCCCCAAATACAAGTGCGAATGTGGAAGCATATATCGAATTCCCCCTGCCTGCCAGGATTAAATTGCTTTGAGCAATCAATTATAAAGATTTAAATACTATAGGTTCGTCAAATGCAGTTGAATTTCTTTAAATATGACCTTATCATATACAAATTCCTGGATTAAGTCAATCTTTCCTGTCCTCCTTTATCGCTTCTAGGGAAACTATAGCTTGAAAATGCTGAATCATACTGTGCAAAGCTCAAATGCAGCTATTTTATCAAAAAGATAAAACAGTAAAACTAGAATTCGTCGGGACCACTTCGTCCTTCTTTTTTCATTTTGGCTTTTAAGCTCCCTCGAATTTTATAAGCGCCACCGCCAATAGCTGCAAAAATCACCAGATAGGGGAAAGCTCCAGATAAAAAGACCGCCAGGTTAGTCAGCCCGTTAATTAAGGTATTTATACTTCTCGTAAACGCTGAAGCCATCCGATTCAGCAGGCCTTCAAAACCTTCCGCATCTACCTGGGCTTCCACCGGTCTTTCTTCGCTAATCCTTATATCTATGGTAGCAAAACTCACTTGGTCTTCTAAACTTTCCAGCCGAGCTGTCATTGCCTCAATCTCTTCCCGCACTTCTCTTAACCTTGCTTCTACTTCCATTATTTCCTCCACGTTCGCAGCTTCATCAAGTATATCCAAATACCTTTCTTCTTGCCGTTCAAGGTTATTTAGCCTGGCTTCCATATCTACGTATTCCATGGTAACATCTTCACTAGAGGTGCTTCTAGATAGGACATCTCCGAATTCTTCAAAATAATCCATGGATTCATCAAATTTTTCCTGTGGGATTCTGACAGTCATATGCCCCTGCCGCTCCTTTTCATTAACCGATCTAAAATTAGAGTTTTCCACATAGCCGCCGAGTTCATTTACATAATCTCTAATTGTCAGTCGAGTCTCTTCAGCATCTGCTACCGCTAACTCTATGGCTCCATTTAATATGAGTTTTTGGTCCACAGTTTCTTTTTCCATTTCTGCCTCAGTGCCATTGTCAACCATTGTTTCATTCCTTACTTCTTCCTCCGGCACCTCTTCCTCAACCTGCTCAACAGGTTCTGCTGGGTCCACTTCAGCTGATTCTTCCAAAGTTGCACAGGCCACCAGCGTAAATGAAGATATAAGTAAAAAAGCTGCTAGAAGGGCTAAATATCTCATTCCAAAGAATAATTTGCCACTGAAAAGTTTGTCCCAAAAATTATACCGTATCATTAAGATGACCCCCTCTTAATAATTATTTCATTCACTGCAGACGTCAGTAGTATATAAAAAGTAACGATTATATTTAAATTAGCCTATTTCAAGCGATTCCTGTTTCAAAAAAGGATGTATAATTTCTTTGTTGAAGACTTGTATTTAAAGAGATGTTAAAAAACATTCTCTAAAAGTAACTAACCCCGATATCTCTTTACTATATTCCCGATTCTTAATACGTGTGGAGAATCCCGGATTAAAATTAGAAGAATTTTGATTAAAAAAAGTTAAAACAGGAGGGATTTTTTTTGAGCGAAATAGCAGTTGAAAAAACCAGGGGGGAATTAGTAGAAAGTA
>CAZARY010000127.1:0-6585 GCA_964487675.1 uncultured Clostridia bacterium
AATATTTGCTGGATTTAAAGAGTCTAGCTTGTTATTTAAATTGGCTAACACGTTTTGCCGCTTTTGCAGCAAATGAAAGCTTTCTTTTTGAAGCCTTTGAACGATGTACTCTAGCTCTTTTTTCCGTTCTGAGATGATTGTTTCTGGCCTAGCAATGGTGGGACGACTAACCAATTGGAAATACTTTTGCCGCAGCCGGTCAAGTTTATAATAGAGAGCCTTATTTAATCTTTCTTGATCATTGTTTATTTGATTGACAATTTCATTTTGATTGGGAACAACCAATTCACCCGCAGCGGTTGGGGTGGGTGCTCGTAAATCGGCTACCAAATCTGAAATTGTAAAATCAGTCTCATGTCCCACACAGGAAACCACTGGAATGTTTGAGTCAAATATTGTCCGAGCCACTTGTTCAGTATTAAAAGGCCAAATTTCTTCAAGAGATCCCCCACCTCTTCCAACAAGAATTACATCTACGTTTTCAATATGATTTGCGTATTCAATGCCCGCAGATATTTCTCCAGAAGCATAGTCTCCTTGCACTCTAACAGGAATCAAAATGATTTTGGTTAGTGGAAATCTTCTTACGATGGTTACAATCATATCTCGTATGGCGGCGCCCGTTGGAGAGGTCACAACGGCTATCTTTTTCGGGTATTTGGGTAGGTTTTGTTTATATTTATTTTCGAACAATCCCTCTTCTTTTAAATCTTTTTTTAATTGTTCCAAGGCTAAATATAGGGATCCCATGCCATCAAGATGCATGAGCTCTGTGTATAATTGATATAGCCCAGCTTTTTCATAAACCCCAATGAAACCTTGAGCCACCACATTCATGCCGTCTTGAGGGTGAAATTCAAGTCCCTGAGCCCGATTACGAAACATAATACACCGTAGGCTTGCATTTTTGTCTTTTAAAGTGAAATACAGATGTCCTGATGAGTGGCGTTTAAAATTTGAAATCTCACCTCTCACCAGGACATGATTTAATTTTTTGTCTTTTAAAAGAAGGTTTTTTATATACGTTGTTAATTCAGAAACAGTTAGTGTTGATTCAGACATTTTTTAGCCGCCTCAATGGTGTTACTTAACAGCATTGTAATTGTCATGGGGCCAACGCCACCTGGAACTGGTGTAATGTAGCCGGCTACCTCTTTGGCAGAGTTGAATTCTACATCTCCAATTAATTTGTCTTCAATTTTATTTACTCCAACATCAATAACAATGGCTCCTTCTTTGATCATGCTGCCAGTGATCATCTCCGGCCTACCTGTGGCTACAATCAAAATATCTGCTGAGCGGGTTACTTGATCAAGATGTTTTGTCCTTGAATGCGCGATGGTGACTGTAGCATTTCTTTCGAGCAATAAAAGAGAAATAGGCTTGCCAACAATGTTACTTCGTCCCACTACTACTGCATTTTTCCCGCTAATTTCCTTTCCTACTGAGTCAATCAATTTCATGATGCCAGCAGGTGTGCAAGGTGTGAATTCCCGTTCACCAATAACGAGGCGTCCTACGTTCACGGGATGAAAACTGTCCACATCTTTGGCGGGGTCTATGGCATTTAAAATTTCAGTTTCGTGAATGTGATCTGGCAGCGGCAGTTGGACAAGAATGCCGTGGATGGTGTCATCTTTGTTCATGTCATCAATCATCTTTAAGAGTTCTTCCTGAGAAGTACTAGCAGGGAGCCTGTTTACAGAGGATTTAAGCCCATTTTTTTCTTCTGTGAGCTATTTCATTTTCACATAAGTTTTCGAAGCTTTGTCTTCTCCATCTAATATAACGGAAAGATGTGGGGAAATACCTTCTTCCTCTAAGTTTTGAATTTCTTGTTTTAGCTCAGCTCTGATTTCTTTAGCTACTTTGTCTCCTTCAATAAGTTGTGCGCCCATCTTAATACCTCCTCTATGCTTAAGCTGCGCTTAAGCGAAATTAATTTAAGTTTAAACTTTTGCCTGTTTAACTGTGCAAAAAAAAGTTTTTACCCAACCACGCTACGCCCACAGCATTATCTTTCGATAATGTTGGACAGGTACACCACAGCGTTATACCTTGCAAGTGTTTCACTATACTTTTTTTAACAAAATTTTTAATATAATTGTTACTCATAACCCCGCCCACAAACAGGACATACTTTGTCTGTTTGCATATTTTAAGGCTTTCAATAAGTGCCCGTACAATGGATTCTGCTATGCATTTTTCTACGCCTCTGGCTATGTCAGAAGGGGGCAATTTTTTTTGAGAAATTACTGATTTAATATGTGTTTCAGGACCTGAAAAATTGATTTTTGTTCCTTCTGTTGAGACTGGAAAATCGGGAGGATTATCCCCCACGCTTTCAGCTAATTCTTCCAGATGGGGACCGCCGGGGAACGGCAAACCCAACTCCCTTGATGCCCTGTCTATAAGTTGGCCTGCCGAAATGTCCTCTGTTCCTCCGATAATTTCAATATCGAACGAGGTTAAATATTTATTCGTTCGGCACTTGAGTATTTCAGTGGTCCCACCGGAAACATGAAATACAAGAAAGTCGCTCAACTGTTTAAAAGGAATATCCTGTCTGTTATCATATAATCCCGCTGCTATATGGCCTTCCTGATGAGATACTTTATATACGGGTATCTCCAAAAAATTCCCCAAAAACTCTGCGTAGCTTTCTCCAGTTATAAAAACAGGCATATAAGAATCCAGGATCGGTCTAGGCTTGTTGCTCACACAAATGCTTTTAATATTGTCTTTAAATTTTTTCTTTCCTCGCTCTTGCTTTAAGTTTAGTTTGTCTACCCCTCTAGGTAAATTTTTAATATGCTGAAAAACGCCATGGGATTGCCTTAACCCCACTTCGCCTTGAGGCACTTCTAAAGGGATTTGTATATTTGCAAGTACGCAGTTTTCATCAAGGTCCAATAAAACCAGTGAAGTTGTGTAACAGCTAGTATCGACCCCTAATATATAACGCATCTTTATCACCGAACTTCTTCGTTCAATCTTTTCCCTAACTGGTCTAAAATACCATTAATATAACGGGTGGAATCTTCTGTACTGTACTTCTTTGCTAATTCAATCGCTTCATTAATAGAAACCCTTACAGGAATATCTGGAAAATAAAGCATTTCACATATAGCCACTCTCATGATCCCAAGGTCCACCCTGCTCAATCGTTCTAATTTCCAGTTTTCTGAAAAACGCTCAATGTAATCATCAATATCGCCTAGACTATAAGTTACCTGGTTGATTGTATTAATTAGGTACTTGTAATTTTTTTCGTCAAGTTGTTTGCTCGCCTCTTCCATCGTTTCTCGAGAAGCAGCTTCGTTATATTGATTATCATTAAAGGCAATTTGAAAAACAATTTTCATGGCATATTCTCTGGCTAATCGTCGACTCATATCCTGTCGGCCTCCTTAGTGAGTTGTGATAAAACATAAGCTGCTTTAGCAACTGAATGATGTGTTGAATCGCCGCAAGTAGGTCATGTATAAATCATAGGTCGCATGATGAAAATTAACTTTTGCTGGGTCGAGAAGCATCACTGGTTATGTTTTCAATTAACACTTTGACTTCAGAGACATTAATCCCTGCCCTGGCTTCAATATTATCCTTAACAGCTTTTTGCAGTTGTTCAGAGAGCTGAGGGAGTTCCAAATCGGCTAAGACTTTTCCTTTTATTTGTATGAGCACCCCATTTTCCACCGCTTTTATATCGGCTTTCACCTCTCTTAACCCTTTAACTTCACTTTTTGCCACTCTTAGAACCATGCTTTCGATCGTTTCCAGTGAAATTTGAACTTCTCCTATCTCCGTGGTTTGGCTCACAGAAGGCTGTTCTTTTGGTGGCCTTTTAACCCTAAATACACCCCAAAGGCCTCTAAGCGATATCAACAAAATAACAACAGCCAGTGCAATCATTTCTGGAGTTCCACTATAGTAAGAAATATTAAGGCGGATATATTCCTCTATAGCGTAAATGGGTACAGCAAAAGCCAATAAAGCAACAGAGCTCACAATCATTAGCAAGCTCAAAATCAAGTAAATCAGCCGGTCAATTACAGTCATGGTTTGTCCCTCCTTCAATAATATTTGATTTATAGTTATTCATTTCTCCCTACAGAAGAAATAGCAACCGCTGCACGTATATTTTTGAACGCAACTATTTGTTTTCTCCAGGGAATCTCACTCTTTGAATAAAAACGTTCACACTCGAAACTGAAAAGCCCGTCATATTTTCCACCGTTTCTTTTATTGTTTCCTGGATGGATTTGCATAAGTCCGGAATAACGGCGCCAAATTTAACATCCAGGTTTACGTCAATAGAAACTATGTCTTCCTGTAAATTAACTTTTATTCCTTTTGTATAGTTTTTTTTGCTTAAAACACCACCGAAGCCTTTAGAAACTCCACTGTCCGCATGATAAATATCTTGAAAATCATTTATGGATAAGTACGCTATTACGGTAACCACTTCTTCATCTATTCGGATTTGACCGAGCTCATTGTTTTCAGCTGTTGTCAACGTATCTTCCATATCATACCACCTCCATATTTTTATATTTCGTGATATAAAAGCAAAATCCTCTTTTAAACTATTTCGCTTCTGACACCCTTTCTACGTAATCTCCAGTCCTACTATCTACTTTTACGACATCCTCATTATTTATGAAGAAAGGCACATTCACCACAGTCCCTGTTTCTAATCGAGCAGGTTTCGTTCCACCCGATGCCGTGTCCCCTTTAACTCCTGGTTCTGTTTCAATAACTTTTAGTTCTACAAAGACAGGCAGCTCCACACTTATGATTTCTCCCTGATAAAACAATACGGTAAGCCGCATGTTTTCCTTTAAGTACTTGATTTTATCTTCCAATTGATCTTGGGTTATGGAAATTTGCTCAAAAGATTCCGTATCCATAAAGAAATACAAATCTTCGCTGGAATAAAGAAACTGCATCTCTCGTTTCTCTAAATGGGCACGGTTAACTTTTTCTCCGGCCCGAAAAGTTTTTTCGGAAACGTAGCCTGTTTTTAAATGTCTTAATTTTGTTCTCACAAAAGCAGAACCTTTGCCCGGTTTGACGTGTTGAAAATTTATAATACTATAAGCTTCACCATTTATTTCTATAGTCATGCCGGTTTTAAAGTCATTGGTTGATATCAATTCTATCAGCCTCCTTTATGAAGAAATAGTGACATAAAATCACATTCTAGTTGTCTAGATTTCGATTAAGTCTTTCGTAGACTGAGTCAAGACCTCCACCCCATTATCATGGATGACCACAATATCTTCTATTCTTACGCCACCCCAACCTGGTATATAGACTCCAGGTTCAATGGTTGTTGTCATACCAGCTTTCAAAATTTGGTCGTGCCTAGGGGAAAGCCGTGGCAATTCGTGAACTTTCATGCCCACACCATGGCCTAAGCCATGGCCAAAATTCGGCCCTAGGTTTTCACTTTTTATTATTTCCCTAGCATAGCTATCCGCCTTCCAAGCAGGTATGCCAGCGGTAATATTACGCAGTGCATTGAGTTGAGACTTAAGCACTAATTCATAAACTTGTTTCTGTTTTCTATCCGCTGAACCCAGTACTACGGTTCTTGTCATATCAGAACAATACCCTTGGGCGCATGCACCGAAATCCATTTTAACAAAATCGCCTTTTTTTAACTTTTTGTTGGATGCTACCCCATGAGGCAAAGCTGAACGCTCGCCACTTGCTATTATTATATCAAATGGAAGCTTTTCAGCCCCTTTTCTTTTCATGAAATACTCCAGTTCCAAGGCTAATTCTTTTTCAGTGACGTCTGCCGTTATGTAATTAATGATGTGAATAAATGCTTCGTCTGCTATTTTTACGGCTTTTTTCAAAGCCTCAATTTCAGATTCTTCCTTAATTGTTCTCATTTCAGCAACTAAATCATAACTCGGTAATAAGTTAATGCCTTCTAAGTTTTCTCTGTAGTATTCATATCCTTCATAGGTTAGGTAATGTTTTTCAAAAAACAAATCGCAAATTTCCAATTTATCTAAAGTCAATTGCAGTGTCTTATACATTGGAAAATCATGTTTTTGAACGATCACATCTTTATGCACTTGGTTTTGAGCTTGCTCCTCGTATCTAAAATCAGTTAATAATATGGCTTTTGAAGGCGTCACGACAAGGAAGCCACTGGACCCTGTGAACCCGGTCAAGTAATAGTAGTTGACTGGCTCCAAAACTAGTAGGGCTGGCATATTATGGTCTAACAATTTTTTTTGCAAGTTACCCATCCTAGACATCGAAAATGCTCCCTTCTGTGATATAATCCATCAAATAATATAGCCCTACAATATATCCACGATACCCAAGTCCTGAAATTTGCCCTTGGCTTACCGGCGCAATAACGGAGGTAGCTCGAAAATCTTCCCGGGCAAAAATGTTGGATAAATGAACCTCTACCACCGGTATGGATACTGCTGCCACGGCATCTCTAAGTGCAATACTGTAGTGGGTGTAACCACCGGGATTTAGAAGAATACCCTGGTATTCTTTAGAAGCGTTTTGCAAACAATCAATTAATTCCCCTTCATGATTAGATTGAAA
>CAZARY010000128.1:0-6508 GCA_964487675.1 uncultured Clostridia bacterium
ATTTTAAAGATTGGAAAATGGATTGAAAAATGAGCCCATAATGGGCTCATTTTTTTGTGGAATTCAAAAGTTTATTATAAAATCTAGTTGATGATCAGATTTTCATTTTAAAGCATGAGATTAAATTGTTCATTAAACTTTTTTGAAACATTAAAGCGAGGTGTTTGAACCATGAAGATTTTATTTGCTGAGGAAGGATTTCCTGCTGCGCATCAAAAGATTATTGAAAACTTACCTAATTCATCCAAATTTAAAGTGGAAATTGCGGAGTCAAATCGCCCTTTAAAAGAACAGGTAGCTGATTATGATGTATTAATACCTTGTATGGCGGATATAACAGAAGATGTGATTAAAGCTGCAAAACAGCTGAAAATTGTTGTTCAATTTGGCGTTGGACTTGAAAAAGTGGATATAAAGGCGGCTTGTGAGAACGGCGTATTTGTAACCAATACACCAGGCAGCAACGCTGTATCCGTGGCAGAGCAAGCACTATTTTTGATGCTGGCTTTGGCAAGAAAATCTCCGCTTTTTGATAAATCCTTAGCTGGAAAAATTATTGGATCACCCATGGGGGAAACTTTAAATGGTAAGAAATTAGGTATAATTGGACTGGGGAGCAGTGGTCGGGAACTGGCAACAAGGGCAAAAGCTTTGGGCATGAAAGTAATGGCCACCAGGAAAAATCCTGGCAATGAAGATGAAAAAATAACAGATTTTATCGGAACGGCAAAAGATTTAAAATATATAGCGCAAAACGTGGATTTTCTATCTCTGCATTTACCCTTGAATAATGATACCAAGGAAATAATTGATCGCAGAATTACCAAAATAATGAAATCTAATGCTTTCCTTATCAATATTTCAAGAGGTGGTTTGATTAGTAAAAATGATTTAGTTCAGGCTTTAAAAAAGGGAGAGATAGCTGGCGCTGGATTGGATGTTTATTGGGAAGAACCGCCCGACCCAGAGGATGAAATTTTTCGGCTCAACAACGTGGTGACGACACCTCATACGGCCGGTGTTACTGAAGAATCTTACAATGAAGCAGCCATTAAGATTATAGCCCACATTGAACGATATTTGGCAACGGGCGCGCCTTTATTTCATTATTGTTAAATATATAGTCAAATATAGCACGATATTAAAATAATCAATTTAAAAGAGATGAGAAGACCATTTATGTGGATTAAAGAATAATGTTTAAGGCTAAGCGGCTAAAATAATGCTGTCTAAATTGCTGAGGCAAAAAAATTGAGGTTAAATACCAATAATTAACAGAAAATAATAGAAGCTATCGAAGAAATACTTTAAGGATTTATCCAGAGCGTATACTAAATGAGCGTCAGCCAGATTCCTATGACAACGATAATGGCTCCAATAAAAATACGCAGACCGAGCTCTTCTTTTTTGAGGAAGAGCCAGGATAGGATGATGGCTAAAAGGGGCTGGAGATTGCGGATAGCTACGGCTTGCCAAACGGGAATCAATAAAAAGGAGGATAGCAAGGCATAATTTGCTGTGACCACACTCACACCTGCCAAGGTATATAGTTTTATCTGCCTAAACGCCACATATTGAAGAAAGTTAATTTTCCTTGCGTAAATTCGATAAATAATCAACAAAACGACCAGCGAGGTGATATGTCCGAGGTAGATGACCGTATTTGGGGTGGCGCCTGCATCTAGAGCTAAACCTCTAGCCGTTTGGGCCATGGAAAAAGCTAATCCTCCCATCAAACCAAGTATGAGACCGACGGCTTGTTCTTTAGTGGCTTCACTTGACACGGGCGTTTTTTCCTTTTTGTAAGAAATAATGAAAATGCCTAAAATTAACAAGAGTACTGCAAAAATCCCTTTAATGCCAGGCGTTTCACCTAAAAAAATAATTGCAAAAATGGTTGTAAAAAATGGATTACAACCCCTTAATATTGAAGTTTTAGACGGGCCAATGAGGTCTGTCGCCTTGGTTAGGAAAAATAATCCGCCAAGGGGGCCTAATAGTCCTTCTAAAGCTATATAAGAAAAGGCTAAAAGCGTTAAAGACCTGAACTGCTCAATAAGCCCGCTGTTAGGAACAAATAAAATATTGCCGCCAAAGATGGCTGTCAATAAAATGAATGCGGTGGTCAAAATTATTAGTTGCACGGTCATAGCGTTGTTTCTACGTTGTTCTTCACTGCCCAGTCTAATTAAGATAAGTTGAGTCGTATAACCGAATGCAGCAATTAATGCTAATAACTCTCCCATACTGCCACCTCGTTCGTATTTATATAAATCGTCTTGTCAAGGTTAATTGATTATTGAAAGCGCTTGTATCTTTATTATTTTGCATACGTCTAAGCAACCCTTTCCCTAGATATCTTATTATTAAAAAAAGCAAATGTAAACTATGAGTTGACCGGCTAAAGCTTTTAGAAGGGATTTTGCAGTAGAAGAAAGTTTTATGCTCTTTAGCAATTGCCTGCAGCGCTTTGTTTTAATCAGTATTGTTTATGGAGTACAGGGGCAAGGTTGTCCTCCAAAAGGTTATAGAACAAAGCACATAGCGGTGTTTTTCACTTTCGTATATGATATAATTACCTTCTGAAGTAGAAGTAGGGGGTGCTGTTCATGAATATTTTGGATATCCTGATACTGTTTTTTTTGGTTGGTTTTTCGCTTTCCGGTCTGAGAAGAGGTTTTTTGATTACGTTAATTGAAATGATGGGCATTATAATCTCTATTGCTGTTCCTTTATTACTGTATATACCTGCTGGAGAAATCTTGGTGAATCAAGGGATTCCCAGGGTGTATTCTGGTGTTTTGGCTTTTATTACCATTTGGGCTGTTACTCTTATGGTGTATTATGGGCTGACTAAATCTTTATATTATCGTGTTTCAGAAGAGCTGTTACGTTCCAATGTCAATAAAATATTCGGTTTGTTGCCCGGCTTAGGGAAAGGACTGATCTTCACTACCTTTATCCTAGCAGTTCTGGTTATTATGCCAGTCCCTTTTTTTAGTACCGATATGGTGGAAGAGTCTATAATGGGAGATCCCCTATTGGATAAAGCCGCAGAGGGGGCCGCTGTAGTTTCTGATATTTTTGGTGAACCTTTACAACACGCTTTAGGCTTTCTTACCATCGAGTGGCAGGCAGACGAAACCACGGAACTCAATTACACCGTATCGGATCCGGAAATTGCATCCACCGCCGAAGAAGAAATGTTAGAAATGGTCAACCAGGAAAGAGTAGAGCGGGGTCTCTCCGAACTCGTGATGGATGAAGCGCTAAGAGAAACCGCCCGGGCACACTCGACTGACATGTTCCAGAGAGGCTATTTTGGGCACTTAGATCCCGATGGTGTCACGCCTTTTGACAGAATTCGGGCTGGAGGCAGCTCATTTAATTATGCTGGAGAAAATCTCGCTGCAGCACCAACGGTGTCCATAGCACACCGTGGCCTAATGAACAGTCCGCAGCACAAGGAAAATCTTCTGCGTCCCGAATTTCGCCGTGTAGGGATTGGCGCAATGAAAAGTGATAGACATGGGATCATGTTTACGCAGAAGTTTACGGATTAAGTTTTTTTAGAATATTCCCAATAAATAGTAAAGAGGAACCCTGGAACAGGTCAATTTTTTAATAGAATGCTGTTCAGGGTTTTTTTGTTGCAGATGTTCGGCCAAAATTAATAAATTAGCAGTCTAAACTTTATGTGGCATGAAAAGAGCGGTAAAAAAACGAAGGCAAGTTCAGTATAGGATAATTCCTTCAAATCAAGTTTGGAAGATTGAAAGACTAGGAATAGGGGTTAGCTAAATAACTTTAAATAGTGTTTATCTATATAGTAATAACCCATCATGACAACAAAGGCAATTGTTATGTTTAAAAAAAAGGCAATTATACCTGTTAATACGCAGATCACAATACCTTCAGTTTTAAATGAATTTTTTCCAAGCTCAATACTAGAAAAAAACAACAATGCACCTAAGGATCCAAATGGTATGATAGTAATTAACTCAGGTGAAGCAAATAACAACGCTAAAATCAGGAGGATGACTCCGGAAATGATGTTAGACCCCCCTGTTCTGGCACCAAACCGGTACTGTGCTGCTAACCCTCCGGCTCCATGGCACATAGGAAAACCGCCCAAAGGAGATGATAATAGGCACATTACACCCATACTTTTTATTAATTTTGCCTCATCAACTCTGCGGTTGAATAAGTCATGCACCAGCAAAGAAGTAGCTAAGGCTGCGTTTCCTATAGTAAGGGGAAGCTGTGGTATGGCTCCGTTAATAAAACCACTCGATAGCGCATGAAAACTTGGAATTATCAATTCGGGAATAGTAAATAATTTTAACTCAGGGGATCCATAACGATAAATGCCAATAATTAACCCTATGATGACAACAAGTAGCGCTGATATATCGCGATCTCTCAAGTATTTAGATGTAAATATTAAAATTATCACAACAGATAACAATCCCACCTGCCAATCAAACGAGATAAAGCGAACTGCTTCTTTCAACAAAGTTAATGCTAAACCAAGTTGTATACCGCGAACAATAGGTAAAGGCACCCATCCCCTAATTTTATTTATCATTCCCGTGATGCTGATGACCAACAAAAGGATTCCCATCATAATACCAGCACCGTAGATTTCATGGGCAGTTAAAGATCCTCCAATAGCCATTACACCAATTGCCTTCATTGGCTCCACTGGAATGGGAAGTTGATAATAAAAGCCTGTACAAATATAGCTGATTCCAAAAAATAAAAAGATTACAGAAAGATTCACTTCGGTAACAGCTGCTACCCCCATTACTATCGGCAAAATTGTCCCGTAATCTCCAATAGCACCGGCTGTTTCTTGCAAATTGAATCTAAAATTCTTGGTTTGCATAAGTACTTCACCCTTTTCACAGAGGGATGCTTGAAATTCAGTATGTGTTGGTAGATAAGAGATGCTATGAATAGTCAAAGATTAATTTTATTTAAAGATATTTAGTCCGTCAATAAGCCTAGGTCCGTTACGCTCGCCCGCAATAACTTGATAAAAAGCTTAGTTCCGCAGGCGAAATTGAAGAAATTAATTCTGCATCATTTATAAGATTCAACATTTTACAGAAGAAGCCTTCTTAAGCACTTAATCCTCTATTATAAATATGTTTGCTTTTGAAGAAGATGAAAGATTTCACTTGTGTGCTCAAGATTGTCTGAGAACTTACATTTTTTATTTCTGTTTTTTTGTTGCCACGATGCTTACTTTGTATTTACTAGGCGACCACTTTGTTTTGGGCATGCCTTTATGGTTCTTAGTCAGTGCTATTGTGGTACCGATCGTTTTTATAATAGTATTAATCTTCATGGTTGAAAAGAATGTGTTCCGGGATTTTGATTTAGACCCATACATTGAAGAAGAAACAAAAGATGATACAGCAAATGAAGGGAGTGATAGATAATGGAGAGGTTTATGGTACTATTAGCTCTCGGAATATACATTCTTGTATTAATAGTTTTATCTGTTATCTCTAGAAAACAATTAATGGGCCTTGATGCGAAAAAATTTGTGGATGAATTTTATACTGCTGGACGTGGAATGGGTGCTGTCGTAGTTACTTTTATGCTTGCTGCAGGTCTAGCAAGTGTTGGTACTATGATAGGGACTCCAGGGTTGGCATATGATTTGGGAATAACCTGGGCTCCTCTTACCAACTTTCAAATATTTATGAATTTAATGGTATTGGTAGTGGTTGGTAAAAAAATTGGTATTATTGCAAGGAGAATTAATGCCAGGTCTCCTTTAACAATAATTGCTTCTCGTTATGAATACCATCCAGCCATATCTATCATTGGTGGAGTTGCTTTAATATTCTTTTTAATTCCATACTCCACTGTTCAATTTGTAGGAGGTGCTAGACTAATTGAGGAGATAATTCATATAGACTATGTAACCAGTTTATTTATAGTTGGTGGCATAGTAGTGGTTTATACTATACTGGGGGGAGTTAGAGGAGCAACTTTAGCAGCTGCATTTCAAGGTATAATAATGACAGTAACAGCTATTGTTTTATTTATAGGCGTAATAATTGCTCTTGGTGGGGTTGAGTCTGCTTTTACCCAGGTCCAAGAAGTTGATCCTGAATTGTTGCAACCCACTGCTAGAGGCGGAATCGCTCAGCCTCACTTCTTGGCTTCGTTTGCCATTCTTTTCGGTTTTGTTATCTCTGGTATGCCTCATAGCATTACGCCAGCACTCATATATAAAAGCACAAAGGCACTACATCGTTCAATTCTTATAGGAGCAGTTTGCGTATTTCTGTGGACCACTTTAATGGCAATGACTGGAACTTTGGCAAATGCTATTGATCCTAACATAGCAGTTCCTGACCATGCAATACCAGTAGCAGCAGATTATGCCCTGCCTCCTTTTCTAAGAGGTGTGACTATCGGTGGGGTTACAGCTGCAATACAAAGTACTATAGCAGCAATGTTAATTTTAATGTCGAGTGCTGTTGCTACT
>CAZARY010000129.1:0-6444 GCA_964487675.1 uncultured Clostridia bacterium
CACGAAATAAAGATTAATACAAAAGCTCGCTTGATATTACAGATCCATGGGTATTTTAGCCGCGAGGCAGCAGGCATGAACGAAAGTCAGCTAAAAAGCTTTATTGATGAGCTTTGCCAGGAAAAAATTGCTGAATGCCCCAATGCTTATGGGTATGAAATTATTCCGGAGTTTAGAGATCTTGGCAATATTTTAGACGACGAACTTTATAAAAGTTTTGAGCGAGCATTGGAAAACTATGACTTGAATAATACTTATAAACAGAAAATGCGAGAGATGGTTATTGATGCGATGATGGAGGTGAAAACTTGAGAGTTAAGTCACTGAATGTATTAAAGTATGGCATTTTGGAGAACAAACGTTTTAATTTTAGCCCGGACATCAATCTCCACGTGATCTATGGTCGGAATGAAACGGGTAAGACGCTTGCCATTGACGCTGTGAGTAGGATGCTTTTGCCTGCTAAACCTGACCCGGCGAAACAACCCAGCAAATATGGGTTTAGAGAGCATGAATTAAATAGAGTGGCATATTTCCCTGAAGGTTATGTCATGCTACAGGATAGACATGGGAAGGAACATAAAATAGCTGAAAAAAGTTCGCTATTAGATTTAATAAATATGCCGCAGAAAGCGATGAGAAATATATTAATGATTAGGAACAGCGATTTGCTCATATTAGAAGAGGATGATTTTTATAAACTGATTACGCATCATATCTCTGGAATGAAAATTGCAGACATTAACAAAATCAAAGAGAAGATCCGTGTGCAGCAAAGGTTAACAGAAAGCCTGAAACTCAGCAATCGGGGTGAAGATTTTAAATTGGCCGAGCGGGTGCAAGAAGCAGAGCACTTAATAGAAAATATCAATGGACTGCTGCATGAAGCAAAGAGTCAAGGATACGATGTTTTGGAGAAGGAACTCATTGAGTTAAGAAATCATCATAAACTTTTATCCTGGCAGATAGAAGAACAGGAATTGGCGCATTACCGGGAAAAATATGAAAAGGCCAGCGGTTATTTTGATAACTTAATTCAGGCCAAAGAGAAACTAGAAGCATTGCAAGGTTATACCCAAGAAGAGCTTGAAAAATGGAAAGATTTATCAAGCGCGTATGATCAACTGCAGGAGAATTATCAAGCGGCAAAACAAAAATTAAGCACCAGCAAAGAGCAGCTTCAAACCATCAACAGCCAATTGGAAGAAATGAATCAAGAATACAGGCATTATGAACAAAAAAAGAGTGCACTAGAGAAATACGAACCTGAGATAGAAACCATGCAAAAAAGAGAAACTGAACTAGCGGGAAAAGAAAAATCTCAGCAAGTCTGGTCTTCCACTTGGAAAGTATTTGCTGCCTTACTGGGACTTTCCTTGTTCGGAGCGATTCTCTTCCCAGGATCGGTTATGCCTATATTGGCAATTGTTCTAGCAGTACCGACTATATTGTTGATGTATCCCAAATTTAAATTTGCTAGGGAAAAAGCTGCGTTTGCTAAAGATCTAAATTCTTTAAAGAATGATTTAGGTAATTACGGCATTGGGGGAAAAGCATTAGAAGAATGGGGACAAGAAATTGCCCGAATCAAGGAAAAAATTAATGCGCTCAATGAGGTTCTGTCTCAAGAACTGCTCCCCCAAAAGAAATCTAAAGAAAATGAAGTCGAATATTTGTCTCACGAAGAAATACCCAAAATAGAAAATAAAATGAACGCGACTTCTGACCAAATGGAAAGGATTAAATTTAATTCCGGTGTGGAAAGTATGGAAGCATATAAGGAGAAACTTAAACAAAAGCAAAAATATCAGCAAATTGTGAGCAATAGAGCCAGTGCCCTTGAAAGTTTGCTGGGAAGCCAAAAGAAGAGGAGTGATGACAGCATTATTGACGATATCGATAAAGAACTTCCTTACTGGAGAGAAGCCATCAATCGGCTGGCCCAATATCAAGATAAGGCCCGGGGGGCAGCATATTCTCCGCATAAGTTAGAAGAATTAGAATCGCGCAAAAAAAATATTGAGAGTAGGATAGAAGACATCAAACAAAAGATTTCCTATTATCAAGATCAACTTAAAAATATTGAAGAAAGAGCATCTAAGGCGCTCTATCCTGATGATGCCCGGGAAGTTTTTTGCCAAACCACTACAAATCTAGAAGAATTAAAGGGACGGCTACATGCATTTATTGAAAAGAATAAACTGATCAGGGAAGCGGCCCAAAAGGCATTCGAGATTTTTAACCATATTGCCAGTCGCGAAGAACAAAAGATTGAAGCGCTTTTTTCAGAGGCAGGCGCTATAAAGCAGTTTTTCTTAAATCTCACTGAAGGGAATTACAGGAACGTCTTTTATGACCGAGAAAATCAGCAAATAATATGTGAGACCACTGAAGGATTGAAGCTTGATGCCAACAAGCTTTCTGGTTTTGCTTTTGATCAGTTGTACTTTTCTATCCGATTGGCTTTGGCTAACAAAATCATGGACCAGGAATCCGGTTTTTTAATATTGGATGACCCTTTTATAAAAGCAGATATTCACCGGCTAAAAAATCAGTTGAATATGCTTAAGGAAACGACAAAGAGCAATTGGCAAATTATTTATTTTACTGCTAAGGATGAAATAAAGCAGGTTTTAGCGCCTTTCTTAAAGCAAAAGGAAGCCGAACTTTTAGAAATGTAAAATATGGTTTGTACAAGTTAAATCAAAGTAATATTTGAAAAGCTTCAAAATGTGAAGGAGATAGAATAGAAGACATGGAATATACTTATAGGCCATGTTAGAAATGGAGGGATTAAAATGTCCAATTCCAAATTGGATTTTCAGTTTTTTGTGCCTACCAGGATAAGGTTTGGGTCTGGAACATTGAAGGAGCTGCCCGAAGAACTGGAACATATGGGCCATCGAAAACTGTTGGTGGTTACCGATAAAGGGGTGGTTAAAGCGGGATTGCTGGAGCGGCTGAACGTAGCCATATTTGGGAATGAACATGCTGGTGGCTTGGGGAAAGGTGAAGAGAAGAATGAAAGCAAGTGGGAGATTGAAGTATTTTCTGATATTTCTCCGAATCCAAAAGATAAGGAGATTGTCGCGGGGTACCACTTGGCTCAAGAAACAGGGAGTGAATTAATCCTTTCCCTGGGAGGGGGGACGCCTATTGATGCTGCCAAGGGGATTGCGGCTCTAGTCGGCTGCCAGGATGATCATTTAGCTAATTATTATGGAAAGGATAAGCTGACGGCTCCGGCACTGCCGCATATTGCTATACCTACCACAGCAGGGACGGGAAGTGAGGTTACTTTTTCTTCAGTTATTAGTGACACGGAACAAAACATGAAGAAAACCTTAAAAACATCTTTTTTAGCACCGAAACTGGCGATTTTAGATCCAGAGCTAACCCTGGGTCTTCCGGCTGATATCACTGCCTCTACGGGAATGGATGCCCTAACCCATGCAATAGAAGCGTATACTGCCAAAAACAAGAGTTATATGAGCAATACGCTGGCTGTAGAAGCCGCCCGTTTGATATATCATAACCTGATGTGGGCTTACCAGGAACCGGCAGAGTTAGAAGCTAGGGAAAAAGTAATGCTTGGGAGTTTACTGGCGGGTATGGCTTTTAGCCAATCGGACGTGGGGGCGTGCCACTGTATGGCGGAAGCCCTGGGAAGCAGGCATGATGCACCTCATGGAACGTGCAATGCTGTCCTGCTGCCTTATATTATGGCATACAACCAGGAGTATGCTCGAGAAGAATACAGTGAGTTAGCCAAGGTTTTTGGTGCGGATTTTGAATCCAAGGAAGAGGGCGCCAGAATTGCCGTGGAAAAGGTTCAAACCCTGGCGAGATTGTTAAAACTGCCAAATTTTGATGAATTGGACATTGCTCCGGAGGATTTTGAACAGCTGGCCGAACTATCAGTTAAAAATATTTCCACTCAAAGTAATCCTCGCCCTATGGGTCAAGAGGATTATGTTGAAGTGTTTAAGAGGGCTTATAAAAGTGAATAAATCCAAAAAAATTGTCCATAGGATGGACAATGAGACGTTGAGGTGAAGAAGATTGAAAATTTTAGGCATCGTTGGGAGTAAAAGAAGAGAGGGAAATACTGGTTTACTGGTTAAGAAAGCTTTAGAGGGAGCGAAGAAAGAGCGGGATCGATTGGTTGAAAAGGGGCGAGAGAAGCAAGAGATAGAAGTTTCTACACAGCTTATAAACCTTGATGATTATATTTTTGCTGGATGCTGCGGTTGTGAAGGTTGCAAAGAAACCTTTCGGTGCGTGATCAATGATGATATGCAGGAAATCTATCCTTTGCTGTTGGAAGCCGATGCGTTAATACTAGGCTCTCCCACATATTTTTATAACGTAACATCGGATGTGAAAGCGATGATTGACAGGTGTTACTGCTGGGATGTGTTCCACGAAGAAGATCGAGCAGTTTGGGTGAGCTTGAATGAAGCCACGGGCATTAAATACGCAGTGGTGATATCCGTATGCGAACAGGAAACGGTGGAAGACATGGGCTTTACACCGGAAGCCTTGGCTAAACCGTTGGAAGCTTTGGGTTACAGGTTGGTAGAAAAAGTTAATGCCTTTTATCTTTATGAAAAAGGGGCTGCCCTGCAGGATGAAAACACGCTTCAAAAGGCTGAAAAAGCCGGAAGGAAATTGGTAAAAACTGAATTGCTCAGGCAAACCGTTAAAAGAAAACTTTAGCACCTGGAGGGTATTATTTTATGGACGGAGATTTCATTGTCTCCTTGGATCAGGGGACTACAAGCTCTCGGGCTGTGCTTTACGATAAAAATGGCAGGGCAGTTCAAACAGCTCAAAAAGAATTTTCCCAATTTTACCCTAAATCCGGCTGGGTAGAGCATAATCCCAGCGAGATTTGGGGTACTCAAAGCGGTGTGTTTTGGGAAGTTCTAGAGATAGCTGGCGTTCGGCCAAACCAGGTTAAAGCCCTGGGCATTGCCAACCAACGGGAAACTACGGTGATTTGGGACCGGGATACAGGAAAACCGATTTATAACGCCATCGTATGGCAGGACAGGAGAACGGCTAAAGATTGCGAAAAACTTGTTGAAAAAGGTATGGACACCTATATTCGCCAAAACACCGGTTTGGTGATAGATGCTTATTTTTCAGCTACTAAAGTAAAATGGCTATTGGACCATGTAGAGGAGGCGAGAAAGAAGGCGCGGCAGGGCAAACTGTTATTTGGAACTATAGACACCTGGCTAATCTGGAACCTTACTCGAGGGAAAGTTCACGTAACGGATTACTCCAATGCCTCTCGAACGATGATGTTTAATATTCATTCTCTGGAGTGGGACGACTATATCTTGAAAGAATTGGACATCCCCAGGGAAATGCTTCCCCAGGTAAGAGATTCTAGTGAAGTATTGGGCTACACCGACGGCAGCTCTATGGGCGGCGCACAAATACCCATTTCGGGAACTGCGGGCGACCAGCAGGCGGCTCTATTTGGGCAAACTTGTTTTAAACCCGGGATGATGAAAAACACATATGGCACAGGCTGCTTTTTGTTAATGAATACGGGTAAAACCCCTGTTTCTTCTCAACACGGCATTTTATCTACCATTGCCTGGCGTATAAAAGGCGAAACGACTTACGCCTTGGAGGGAAGTATTTTTATTGCCGGTGCCGTCATACAGTGGCTGCGTGACAACTTAAAGCTCCTTGATTCAGCGCCTGATTCCGAATATTTTGCAGAAAAAGCGGCAGATAACGGAGGCGTTTATTTTGTTCCGGCCTTTCAAGGCCTGGGCGCACCCTACTGGGATATGCATGCGAGAGGAGCTATCATGGGTTTAACTCAAAAAGTCGGAAAAGCGGAATTGGTAAGAGCGGCCCTGGAATCTATGGGATACCAAACCCGGGATGTGGTGGAAGCAATGCAAAAAGATGCGGCACTTCCGTTAGAGGCGCTCAGAGTTGATGGGGGTGCATGTGTAAATGATGTATTAATGCAGTTTCAATCGGATATTTTGGCTTCTCAGGTAGAACGACCTGGGGATACAGAAACAACGGCAAGAGGAGCGGCTTATTTGGCGGGGTTGGCAGTTGAATTTTGGGATCTTGAACAAATAGATAAGATGCAAACGGATTTCGAGGTGTTTTATCCGCAGATGAATGATGCCGATAGGGAAAGAAAATACCGTGGTTGGCAGGATGCCGTGAAACGGACCATGGGATGGGGGACACAAAAGTGAGGGCATATCCCATCATTATCATTAAATTGATCAATCCTTTATTAATTGGTCTTTCAATTCTTCAATCCTTTATCCTTTAATCCTAATTGGGCTGCTTTTGGTGCGTTCTAGTTTTTTAACAAAGGCAGGGCTTTATCAACCATCAATTCTATTATCTAGCATGTACAAACATGTACAAAAAAGGAGAAATCAGGTAAAACATGCT
>CAZARY010000130.1:0-6330 GCA_964487675.1 uncultured Clostridia bacterium
CTAAACAAATGCCATCCCCTTCGTGCCCGGCGGCTATAACGAAACCATTTAAACCATCCACACCTCCCAAAATGGGCAGTCCATCAGGAGTCGCTGGTCTTAAACCAGCAAAAGTCCTAATAAAGTGGACCGTTTTCAATTTTGGGTAAATCGTGACGGCATTTTTGATAACTTCCTTTATGCCTTCCCTGGTGACGCGAGAATTTTCACCTACATATTCTCGCGTGGCACCAAACAATAAGTTGCCTTTCTTGGTTTGTTCCATGGCTAACCCTACACCCAATTTCTTGAATCTTGGATTCACATCTTTTAAAATGCCGGGTTCATGCTTAGCCGCTAAATATTTCGTTGAAAGGGTAATCTGTGAGACAAATTCTGGTAAAGCTTCTGAAACTACTAATTGCCCTCTCCTGGGTTGAATATCAATTTCTATCCCCGCCATTTCACCAATTTCAGGGGCATTTATCCCCCCCGCATTCACAACAATTTCACTTTCAATTTGTCCTCGATTGGTACAAACCCCTTTGACATCATTGTTAGCTTTCAATATCCCCGTTACCTCCGTGTCATTATACAACTCACCCCCCAGGCTCACGATCTCCTTTGCAAAAGCTTCAGTCACTTTCATCGGATTCACAATGGCATCATTGGCACAATAAGTGGCACCCATAAGTTTCTCCGATAAAGGAGGTTGTTTCTTTTTCGCCTCTTTAATATCCAGTATTTCAACGTCCAACCCACCGGCAATTTGCTTTTTAACCCTATCCTCCATAACTTTTAGTTCCAGTTCGTTTTCAATGACTACCATGCCACCACAGTTTCTGTGTTCAAAATCAATATCCAGGTCAACAGCCAGAGCCCGGTAAAGTTCAGCGCTTTTTAAAGCAATTTCTAAATGAATGCCAGGTATCTTCGACTGCATAATCACCATTGAATCGCAGGCGCCAGATGCACCCGCCGCTATATCCTCTTTCTCGACAATGACAACTTTTTTCCCTTTTTTGGCAAGGAAATAGCCAATTGAGGTACCAATAATACCGGCCCCAACAATAATGACATCTGCCTTGGTCAACATTGCTCTTCCTCTCCTTCTTCTTCCTCAACGAATGCACCAATTTTAACCGTTCTCACTGGGGGTCTTTGCGTATCCGGCAATATTTCTTCTTGATTTAGCTTTTTTGCCAACTTTTGAGCGATGAGTCGACCGCAAGTTCTTCCCTGGCATAGTCCCATACCAGCAAATGTTCTTCTTTTGATCCCTTTTAAAGAGCGCGCGCCATCATCAATTGCTTTTTGCACTTCATCTTCCGTTACTTCTTCACAACGGCATATAATGACTTCTGCTTTGGTTTTATCTTCCAAATCATTGTCCTTCTTGCCTTTCACCATACGTATCACCCACTTCCTGCTTGATACTTCTTACTTCCAAACAGTGCTCTTTTGGCACTGCAACGGTAATAACTGCGGTTTGATCATATTTAGGAAGTGTTTGCACCTTGAGTACCTTACCAGTGGTGATTGTTTCCCCTTCCCGGTTTACACAAGACACCCAGGCGCCTTTTTGAGGTAAAGGATAGTACTCATAAGGAAAAGATACCGAGGCGTGTTTATCTGAATAATGCTTATGCACCAAGAAAATAGCCAGCCCGGGACAGTCAGGTATACATGCACCGCATCCAGTACAATTTTCATCAATCAATTCGGGTAAATTAATTACCGAATCCCCCACAACTATGGCATCAAAACGACATGACTTTTCACAAGGATCACACGGGATTTCCTGTGTACATTCAATAAAAGCCACAGGCCCTTCTTCAATACGCTCTGCCGAGGGGATGCCTGGACTGTTTTTCAGCTCTTTCCAACTAAACACACCGGTTTTTTTCACACCTTCTGTCATATGGCTTTCACACCCTTATCAGCTTTAATTTGCTCACTTTTAGCCTGTTGCCTATCTTCTCCAAAAGGTCCCGCTCTCAATTGATCCAGTCTAGACCATACCTTGTCCTTTAATTTACGGGCTTTTCTTTTAGAAATAAGGTCTGATTTTTCTACACAGGCAATCCCCACCAACCTTCCTTCCTCCATAGCTGTGCAAGCTTCTTCTATGCCCGTTACATCCCCGGCTACATATACACCCGGCACACTTGTCTCCAGGTTTTCATCGTGCCTAGGAACGTGACCGCCCAAGGCACCGATAAAAATAAACTCGCACCCACACATCCAACACAACTCTGTCAGAGGAGACAGACCTACTGCCAAACAAACCGTATCCACTTCCAATTCCTTTTCTGTCCCCGAAATGGGTTTCCATTGACTGTCTAATGCCACATAAACCATTCTTTCTATTTTCTCTTCTCCGACTAGCTTTTGAATAGTATGAGAAGTATAAATAGGGACACCCGCTCTACGCAATTTGGCTGCATGAACGCCGTATCCCCCTATTTGTGGCGCTGCTTCAACAAGAGCCATCATCTTTGCTCCTGCTTGCATCAGCTGGTAGGAAACTATGAGCCCCACATTTCCTGAACCCACCATAACAATCTTTTCCCCTGGTAAAACTCGGCTAATATTGATCAAAGTCTGTGCAGCACCTGCCCCCATTACACCTGGTAGCGTACTCCCAGGAAAAGACAGCGGGTTTTCTGCTGCGCCGGTGGCAATTACAATTTTGTTGGCTTCTATAACCTTTTCCTTCCCATCTTGAATATAGCCGATATAGCGATTTTCAAAAATCCCATAAACAGGGGCACCAAGTATAATGTCAGCCCCCTGTGTTTGAATTTGTTGAAGTAATTGGTTGCCGATATCAATACCACGAATACCCGCCTTGTGCGCCTGGCTGCCAAAAAATTTGTGGATTTGCTTAAATAATTGACCGCCGGGAGCCAAGTTTTCATCAATAATCGTCACTTCTCCCCCGTGGTTCAAGATTTCACTGGCACAAGAAAGACCAGCAGGTCCAGCACCAACAATAGCCACCTCCGTTTTATTCATGCCCATCACTCCATTTCCCCAGGCCGCTTTGCGTTCTTATTGTCATCCCATCTTTCACCGGTTCTACGCAGGTCCTAACATTCGGTACTCCATTGACAGTCATCACGCAATCTGTGCACCTACCTATAGCGCAATACACACCTCTGGGCATGTTTTTTTTGGGCGTATGTCGGAATCGTTTTATACCTGCAGCCAGTAAAGCGGCAGCAATGGGTTCTCCTTTTAGGGCCTGAATAGGTTCGCCATCCACGGTGATCATAACGTAATCATTTCGAGTCTCCTTACCGAGTATTGGGTGTTGTTGAACTCTCATGATACTTCATCCTTTCTTTGCAGTTCAATTTTTCCTTTCTATACCTCAAAGCTTCTAGGCATCAATCCATCAGCTACCCAATTCGTTAAAGTGGTGATATCGTAAACGGGCAGGCCTGTGGTTTCTTTCACCACTTTAGCAAACGGAGGCATATTAGTACATTCCAACACGATAGCTCCCACTTCTGGATGCTGCTCCATTAGTTGGAGAGACACCTGGCGCATTTCATCTTTGATTTGTGCAATATGTAATTCATCAGATTGTTTAACAAAAACTTTGTAAAACCTCTCCGTATTTTCCATTCCCATGACTACCTTGGGAATCTCATAACTATCCGTTGATAGATAGTGTTTTTTGCTCAAAGTCTTGGAATTGGCCGTCAGGACACCTACTTTTTGTTCAGATTGAAGCGTGCTGTAAACAATAGGGATCTGCAGTAAACTTGAAGTAAAAACAGGCACTTTAACGGAAGCCGCTAATTCTTTTTGAAACATGGCTAAAAAACCGCAGCTGGTTGTGATCGCTTTTACGCCTTCTGCTACAAGCGCATGGGCAGAATCAATAAAAGGGTTCAGAAATCGGGGATCTTGTTCTTCTACGATCTTAGTCGGCAGAGCGTCGGGAACGGTTTTTTTCAATACCGGGAAAGAAAAAGTGTCTTCATTCCCAATATCTCCTTTTATTCTGGTAAAAGCGGTATCCAACATTAAAATTCCTATGACCGGGTTACCCACGATGGCATTCTCCTTTCTTTTTTGGTGTCTTCATCCTTCTGACTTCGCCTTCATTAAGTGGTCCCTTAAGCGGTTACTCATCATATGATGAGAAGGGCTGGCCAAAATTTTTTAATTTAAAAATAAATGGACCTATTAGAGTTGGAGCTCTATTCTTTATTAAAATCTTAATTAAAAAAACTATTCTGCGTATATTTTGAAAAATCCTGCTAAAATATTAATAATTTTTTGATATTTTTAGAGACGTTTTTTAGAAATTCGGAGGATCCCAGTTTGTGTACTTTTAACATAAACTCTAAAGGCTTGAATTGCAAAACCTCGTATTGTTACACTGATTACATATCGTGTGTTTAATTATAAGCTGAATTTGTAAACTTATATAAACGCTAAATTCATTTTAGGGAGGCAATTGGCTTTGGGAAACATTGCTGTTCTAAAAAATGGAAATTTTTATATGAATGATGCCTTCTATCACGGCAGCATGGCAATCGATAACGGTATCATTCAAGAGATCGCTGCTTTTAATGAAATAAAAAATAAATACCCCATTGAAAAGGTGCACGACCTTGAAGGTCAAACGGTCTTTCCTGGATTCATCGACAGCCACATACACCTAGTTCAAACAGGTTTTTTACAAATTCATCTAGATTTATCGACTATAAAATCCATAGGCGAACTCAAAAATGCTATCAGGTCTCAGGCTGAACGTGTGCAGCCAGGTGAATGGATTATTGGTTCCGCTTTTGACGATAATTTAATGATAAGCGATAGGCTTCCTAATAAACATGATTTAGACATGGTTGCACCGCATAATCCCGTTTTTATTATCAGGGTTTGTACGCATTTGATGGTCGCTAATTCTAAAGCTTTAGAACTTGCCAAAATAAATAAAAATACGGTTGACCCTCAAGGCGGTAAAATTGACCGCGATCCCGATGGAGCCCCCACAGGAGTTTTAAGAAGAAATGCCGGCGATCTAATTTACGCAATAATATATTCGGACAGTAATATGATCAAAAAAGCGATCACAGCCGCTCTAAGACATTTGAAGAAACATGGCATTACAACTGCACATTCTATGGCTATAGGCGTAAAAAGACCTAAACATTACTTCAATGTAATGAATGCTTATCAAGAAGCGCTTAAAGAAGAGGGGTATCCTGTTCGGGTTAAGCTTGGCGCAGAATTTGAGGTTTTAGATAGCTTGCTTCACAACAATATTAATTTTCTAGATGGTGACCATTATTTCTGCCAGGGCTACATAAAGTTTTTTACAGATGGTTCTTACGGCAGCAGGACAGCATTATTGCGTCAACCTTACACTGATGATCCAAATCATTACGGGATTGAAGCTGCACCAAAAGAAAAACTACAAACATACACCAAAAAAGCACATAAAAATGGCTACCAGTGTGCTATCCACGCATTAGGCGACAAAGCTTTGTCCAATGCATTAGATATTTTAGCCAAGATCACAGAACGTAACCGAAACCCGTTAAGGCATCGTATAGTGCATGCAGGCATTTCTTCGCCATCACTAATTGACCGCATAAAAGATCAAAATGTGTCCATCGATATTCAACCTAATTTTGTTGCCAGTGAAGTGACTTGGTTAGAAAAAGTCCTTGGCAGCAGGATAAAGAATGTGTACACCTGGCATTCAATGCAAAAGAGCGGCATAAATTTGGCTGCCAGTTCCGATTCACCTGTTGAACCTGTTAACCCTTTTTATGGAATTCGATCAGCAATCAAAAGGCAAAACTTAGAGAAGTGGCCACCCAATGGATTGAATCCAGAGGAAAAAGTGAATTTACACACTGCAATTGACATGTATACCAAGCATGGCGCCTACCAATATTTTGAGGAAACAGTGAAAGGAACGATTGCTCCCAATAAATTTGCCGATTTAGTTGTCCTGTCTCAGAACCCGTTTTCTGTAGAGACTGATGAATTAATCAACATTAAAGTGGAAATGACTTTTGTTGGCGGAAGGTTGGTCTTCAAAAGACATTAAAAAGGGAGGTGATGTTAATTTCGTTAACAAATGATGATTATGAAGATCACCCTATTAAAAAACTACAGTTTTGAAGAAGCACAGAAAAGGTGGGGGTATTATTTTAAGCTATTACATTTAAGGAGGGAAAATTCATGGGAATGGAAGAAGAAAAAAAAGGCTTCCCTAAGCCTAGTACGGCACAGGCTTTTACCCCTTTGATAGCATTAGTCGTTTTGGTCGCTTATGCCGCCATAGCACTCGGCGCAGATGTACATATCCCACTATTTTTT
>CAZARY010000131.1:0-6127 GCA_964487675.1 uncultured Clostridia bacterium
CAACTCACCCAACAATTTACCTAACGACTCTCTAAAATTTACCTAACGATTCTTAAGTTTACCTAATCACCCTCAAGACTTCTTCAAGAGAAGTGATCCCTGATTTGGCTTTTTCTAAACCCGATTCTCTCAGGGTTTTCATGCCCTCGGAAATAGCAGTCTTTGCAATTTCTCTTCCCGAGCGTTTTTCCAGAGTCATCTGTTGTATCGCTTCTGTGACAGGCAGCAGCTCATACACGCCTGTTCTACCAACATAACCAGTTTCCCCACACGCTATACAGCCCACCGGTTTATACAGGGTAATAGTTTTCTCATCTTCTGATATAGGAAAGTCCGGCACGCTTTCCAGGAGTTCCTCTCTATTTAACTGATAAGGCACTCTACATTTTTTGCACAGGAGCCGCACCAACCTCTGCGCCAGTACAAATATCAGTGACGAAGTTGTCAGATAGGGCTCAATGCCCATGTCGTTCAACCTGGAAATGGCGCCTGCAGCATCATTTGTGTGAAGGGTTGACAGTACGAGGTGTCCCGTCAAAGAAGCCTCAACCGATATCCTGGCAGTTTCATGGTCGCGAATTTCCCCCACCATGGCTATATCCGGATCGTTTCTTAAGATCGATCTAAGACCCGAAGAAAACGTCATCCCTGCCTGCCTGTGGACCTGAACTTGATTGATCCCATCTATACGTCTTTCCACAGGGTCTTCCAGGGTGACAATGTGTTTATCGACGGTATTTAGATAATTTAGTACCGCATACAGCGTAGTACTCTTACCGCTGCCAGTTGGGCCTGTTACCAGGGCAAAACCATAGGGCGTATTAATCAATTTATGGAATAGATCAAGCTCTTTATCCGGCAAGCCGAGATCCGTCAGGGTAAATATTTTTGCCTCCCTGTCAAGTATCCTGAGAGTCAGCTTTTCTCCAAAGGGCGTCGGCAAAGAAGCAACCCTGACATCAATGGTTTTACCAAGCACTTTGAGTGTGATTCTCCCGTCCTGGGGCGTCCGACGTTCCGCTATATCCATGTTGGCCATAACTTTTACCCTGGAAGTCAAAGAGGGGTGCATGTTTTTGGGCGGATGCATCACTTCATGCAATACTCCGTCTATTCGTAACCTGATCCTGAAACTGTTTTCCCTTGGTTCAAGGTGTATATCGCTGGCCCCAGCCCTAACGGCTCTTTGAAAGATTGTATCCGCCAGTTTTACCGCCGGTTTATCATCGGATGATTCACCGGTGGTGATGATGTCCCCATCTTCTTCCTCGGAGGGTTCCACTTCCTCTTCAGTGGTCTGTACCACGTCCAGCTCATTGCTGATATATTTTTCAATCATGGTTTCGAGGATGCTATCTGCAACGATCACAGGCTTGATGTCAAAACCGGTAAGCAGCCTAATATCATCTATGGTCATTATATCCCGTGGTTGGGACATAGCGGTTACAAGTTTGTCATTTTCAAAACTAATGGGGAGTGCGTTGTACCGTTCAATATGTTTGCTATCTAGCATGTGTAAAGCAGATTCATCGATTTTATGTTTTTCTAGATTGATAAAAGGCACACCCGATTGCGCAGCTATTGCTTTCGCCACGTCTTCTTCGCTTACATACCCGCTGTCAACCAGCAGTTTTCCTAACGGTTTATTTTTCCCTGGAATGCGTTTTTGTTCTTTCAGGGCATTTTCTAGTTGTTCTTGGGTTATCTTACCATTTCTCACCAAATAATCTCCTAAATAGGTGCGGACATTTCTAGGCAAATCAACATGCTCCTCTCGTGAAACTAAACTACTTTTAAAATTATCGCTTAAAAACTATCGCTGAAAAAGCTTTCAGCACTTATATCTGCATTTACAGTGGGAAAGCCCTCTTCCCCTTCATATATAGTAACATTATAAACCTTAAAAATCCTGTTGTCTTCATGTAAATCGTTGATTAATTCAATGACTTCCCCGTAACGGCCTGTGTATGTAATATTAAATGGTATTTGGTTATAGCTGCCATTATTGATAACACTGTCTATTCTAATGGCTGTTAGCTCTCCCTCATCCGGTGTGGCTTCATATAGTGTATTTACCAGGTCGTCTTTTCTAGGGGAAGCCGGTACAAACTCCCTAAAAAGTTCTAACTGGGCATTTATTTCTTCTTCGCGCTCTTGTATTTCTTCCAGGAAAGCAAGTTGGGTTTCCAATCCGCTTAATCGCTCCTGTTCCTCTTCCAATGATTCCCGGGCTTCATTTAGATTTGTATATTGATAATATACTCCAACGACTGCGGCCGCTAATAGTATGCATACAAAAATTAAAATGGCTGTTTCTCGCTTATAATTATTCTTCATTCTTTTTTTCCTCCTTTCCCCAAAGGAGGCTGCTAACTTCCTCGGCAATTACTTCAGCCTCTATCTCATAGGCGTAAGCTTCTAGCTCCATTTCCCCATATGTGGTTTTTTCTAAAAACTTATATTCAACTTCTTCTACCAACGGGGCGCTGCTGAGCGTTTCCAGCCAAGTGGTCAGATCGGCATGGTCAACCGTATAAGCAGTAATATTGAGTGCCCCTGTAGCGTCTTCATCCGCTTCTTCATCATCGTTTTCGTAGTGCATTGAAAGCGCATTAACTCCAGAGGTGGCAGGTATGCTTTCACTCAATTTTACCATTACCGCCTGCCAATTTGGTACCTCTCCCAGATCTTCTTCGATCAAATTGATCATTTCAGCAGCTTGCTCGTAAGATTCTCTATACGGCTGGAGTTCATCGATCCTGCTTTCTACTTGTTCTGCTTCATTTTCTACAGCGGCAATATCATTGTTTACATCTCTAATCATATGAGTTAAATAAATAAATGCTAAAGCAAAAAGTATTGCTAAAAAGAAAATCCCTGCACTAATTAATAGCATCCGCCGTTTCTTTTTTCGCTGCTCTTTAATTGTACGTGGTAGTAAACTGATTGAAGTCAATTTAATTTTCCTCCAATCCTTTAAATGCAAGGCTTATACTTTGAGAAAATTTGCTGGCGCTGTCCTTCATCATTCCATTGCTAGAAATGTTTAAAGCGTTCAACGGGTCGTTTAGCTCTACCGGTATGCCAAGTTCTTCTTCTAAACGGGTAACAAGCTGATCATTCCCTTCATCAATACCGCATAGCACAATCTTCTCTACAGGGTTTTCCGGGTTTTGTGATTGATAGTAATCTATGGATGTCCCCACACAGTTTATGATGTAATTCAGTTGGTTATCTACATTATAAGTGTGACTTTTATTCGATTTCTCGCTCTCCTCCGAGACTGTTGTCTCTGAAAAGCTTGTTTCATCTGTTTCTTCCATTTCTTCTGCTCCAGGCGGTGACACCATCCTGGCTAACCTGGGAGTGCCATAGTTAGTTATTAGCAAATTGCTGATCCCTCCGCCCACATCCATCACCAATACAACTTGATGCAGCTGCTCTTCATTAGATAGACGCATTAAGCTTAAAGACAGTACTTCAATCTCTTGTATTCTTAGACCGGCTTCATCCAGGCAATGTAAAAAATCGTAGATCATTTGTTCTTTCCCTGCAATTAACAAAACTTCCCAGAATGATTTATTTTCCTCGCTTTTTTCACCTATTACGGCATAGTCAAATATTAAAGATTTAATATCAAGGGGAAAGATATCTTGGGATTGAAATTTTACAATATTATCTAGTTTTTTTTCATCAACTTTTGGAAAAGAAGTAAACCTGACAATGACATCCTGATTTGATATGCCTATGACAACATCCTTGCTGCCAAAATTATTTTCTGACCAAAATTTATTGAGCTCCTTGGCCAGGCCGGGGCTATCATATAGCTTGCCGCCGCTAATAAGCCCTTCTGGAAGACTTTTTTCACCGTAGTTTTGGATATGGATATTTTTCCCTTTTTTTGCCAGCTCCACAGCCCGCAATTTATCATCTCTCAACTCCAGGCTCACAGACTTTTTTGCTCTTAAAATGCCCAAATTTAATCACCTACTCGTCTTGTATTTATTTTCAGCAATAGGTCACTATCATTTATGATCATTCACTCAAGTTTACACATGATGTTTTGAAAAGCTTTATACATGACCCTCGAAGCCTTTCTTTGGCTAATTCCGAGAATTTCACCTATCTTAGTTTGTGAAAGATCTTTATAGAACGTATAATAAATAACTTTTCTTTGTATATCTGGTAAACTTGCAATGGCTTCTTGGATTGCGATCTTGTCTTCTAACGGCAGTTGAAAATTTTCGTATTGCCTGTTCCTTATTTTGCTCAAATCAAAGTTTTCCATTGGAATAATTTTTGACATAATCACCATCCGAACGCCCTCTTCAGTAATATTGATTTCTTTAGATAGTTCCTCAATGGAAGGTTCATACCCCAATTCTCGCCTGAGTTTTTCCTGAGCATTATACACCTCTTTTTTGAGGATAGCCATCCATCTGCCGCCGCACTTGAAGCGTTCCCTTCTATCCAATTCCTTGTGAAGCTCACCTTTTATGTAATAAGAAGCAAAAGTGGCAAATTTCGTGTTGTGCGTTGGATCATAATTATTAAGCGCTTTTAAGACGCCTTCATAACCGGCCTGAATTAAGTCTTCGTCGTTGGTGAAGTTTTGAGAAGCATGCTTACTGAAACTGCATACCAGTCCTTTGGCGTGAATCATAACCTGTTCCAGGTTATCGGCACTTGGATTGTTTAAATAGGCAGCTACAGTTTTCTCCAAAGAAGCCTCCGGAGGAACGCTTGATTCTTCCAATATAAAAACCTCCCTGAACGCCCTGCAAAAATTTTATCATTCACATATTTTACGCTACTTCGGTGATTCCTATGAATATTGGTAAATACATGGATATTACGATAAAACCAATGAGCGCCCCCACGCCTACCAGCATCAAAGGTTCAATCATGGCGGTTAGCCCCTTGCTCATGGTTTCCACTTCTTCTTCGTAAAAGTTTGCAATCCTTTCTAGTAATTCAGCTAAAGCGCCAGTCTCTTCTCCAACAGAAATCATTTGTACCGTCATGGGTGGAAAAACCATGCTTCTTCTCAGGGGCTCAGCGATACTAGAACCTTCCTGTGTGCTTTCAACAGCTTCCATTGCAGCTTCTTCTATAACAGCATTGCCGGCAGTTTTACCTGCTTTTTCCAAAGCACTCAAAACCGAAACCCCGCCAGCCAGCAGGGTTGATAAAGTTCTTGCGAACCTACCTACAACCGCTTTTTGCACCAAAGGACCAAATATGGGCAATGAGAGCTTGACTTTGCTCCAAGAGCGTTCACCCCAGGATGTAGACAGAAAATACCGGATGCTCAATATAACGATACCGGCAGCCAGCACCCATAAAAACCAGAAATTTCTAATAGAGTCAGATACAGCAATAATGATTCTTGTGGGTAAAGGCATTGCCACTCCTTCGGGGATCATGCCAATAAAAACAGGGATAATGAATATCATCATGACGATGAGAATAACAACAGCAAAAGCACTTATCAAGGCGGGATAAAAAGTAGCAGAACGTATATTATCTCTTAACGCCTTATCCTTTTCCAACTGCTCTGATATCCTTGATAAAGAAATTTCAAGGCTGCCGCCTTCTTCACCAACCTCAATCATACTGACGTAAAGTTCAGAAAAAATATTTGGGTGATGGCTTAAAGCTTCAGAAAAGCTCATACCCGCTTCTACGTTTTCTGCAACATCATAAACAGCTTCTTTTAAAGTTTGATTTGTAGCTTGCTCGCTCATGGTAAATAAAGCGCGTGTTAGCGGAATCCCAGCATCTATCATAGAAGCAAGCTGCCTGGAAAAAAGGCTCAAGTCTCCAAGTTTGACTTTTGGTTTAAATTTTAAAAAGGTAAAAAATTCGGTGCTTTTTATTTCTTTTATATCAGTTACTGTATATCCCAATTCTCGCAATTTTCTTATAGCTGATCGTTCATTGTCTTCATTTAACTGACCTCTGGTAAAATTACCCTGGTTGTCCACAACTTCATATTGATAGAGAGCCATCAAATCCCCCCTTTGCAATCCCTATTTAGCCCGTTGTAATGGTGATAATTCCAGCATCCTTATCGTCTTCTACATTCAGGCCCAGCCGGTCATAGACCACTCGTCCAGGGATCAGG
>CAZARY010000132.1:0-6070 GCA_964487675.1 uncultured Clostridia bacterium
GCCAACATATACCATGTATCTATCGTGACTACAATCAAACTTTTCACTTGCTTCATCAAAATATCCAAGGTTGTCTCTCTTTATTTGCCAGCTGTAATGCACCGTCTGCCCTTTCTTGATCATTTTTTTGTCAAATGCCTTTAATGTTTTAATGGGCATATCCACGACAGGCTCGATAGCCCCTACATATACTTGAGCTATCTCCTCACCGTCCATATCACCCTCATTAGTGACGTCGGCATCCACATAAATAAAATCATCTTTTGCTGTAGCGGTAATATTTTTGTATGAATAATTTGTATAAGAGAGTCCGAATCCGAATGGGAAAGCAGCTTGCTTTTTTTGCTTGTCCAATAATGTATAGCCATGATAGTAGCCATATACTATCTCTAACTCACTGTAAGTGAAGGGAGGATAATCGCCCTCATCCTCTGCTATAGTAAAAGGCAGTTTGGCTGAGAAATTTGCCCTGCCAAACAGCAGCTCCGCCAGAGCAGTCCCGCCTTCCATGCCGCCATAAAAGGCGTAGACAATGCCCTTGACCTTGTCACACCACTCCTCCATTATGACAGCACCACCACAGCTTATTACCACTACGATATTTTCATTGACGGCGGAGATAGCATCAATAAGTGATACATCGTGGGGTTTCAGCCTCAAACTGTAGCGATCCCCGCCCATTCTATTTTTTTGATCCTTTTTCTTTAAATTTATTACATATTCGCCCTCATCATTATGCTTCATTCCCACGGACAATATGATTTTCTTTGCTTTTTTGGCTTTCTTTACTGCCTCATCGATATTCTTTCCGCTGTAGTAGCATACATTTTTTGAAATGTTCTGTATACCCTCCAGTTGGCTGATAACGTAGGGAGGTATCACAATGCTACTGCCACGGTCGCCAGTATTAAGTTCCCTGGCAAGCTCGCCGACCACCAGGACATCCTCTCTATCTGACAGTGGCAAAATGCCGTCATTTTTTAATAAAACTGTGCTCTTCACTGCCACTTCACGCGCCAGTGCCCCAGGAGAGGGGTGGCAGATATCTCTTAGCGATGAGTGTTGAGTGTCATATAGCGCATAAAAGTCAATCAGAGTCCGTATTATCCGTTTTACGCATTTGTCGATGGTTGCGATGTTCACTTCGCCGCGTTTTATGTTTTTTCCGACCTTGTAATATGCTTTTTTAAATGGCATCTCCATATCGAGCCCGTTATTGATAGAATTTGCGCTATTATGAGTACCCCAAATAAAGTCTGAAATCACAAAGCCCTTAAATCCCCACATATCTCGCAGGACATGATTTAGAAGATACTCGTTTTCACCACAGTACTGCCCATTAACCTTATTGTATGCACTCATAATGGAGGCAATATTTTCATCCACACACCTCTTAAATTGTGGCAAATACACCTCATGTAAAGTGCGTTTGTCAGCACGAACATCGATTTTGAAGCGGAGATTTTCTATACTATTGAGGGCAAAATGTTTTGCACAACCCATGATGCCGTACTTTTGCACCCCTTTGGTGGCAGCCGCTCCCATTTCACCTAAATGATAAGGATCCTCGCCATATGTCTCCTGCACCCTTCCCCATGCGGGGTGTCTCAAAATATTGATACATATTCCAGCGAAATAATTGGCACCTTGCGGGAGCATTTCTTTTGCTATTACCTCTGCAACTCTTTCTTCCAGGTTTACATCAAAGGACGCACCTCGGGCCATGGCCACAGGGAAACAAGTGGAATTGCCCATGACCACACCTCTGGGACCGTCGGAAAATAGTATGGGAGGCACTTTTAGGCGCCATGCACCGCCGCCATTAATGGGAGTATTTAAAACACGCATGGAAAACATGAAATTCCCCACCGGATTATAATGTCCGGTAAGCATATTTATCTTCTCAGTAAGTCTCAACTCTTGACAAATCGTCTCCGCCAAGTCATCGCTACTCTCTTTTTTTTCTTTAAAAAGCCTCACCGCAGCTCTAAAGTTCACAAATAATCTCCTTCTAATTTTTATCACTTTTGTTCTACCACTGAATATCTATTTCCTGCTAACTGTTAAATCTTGACATAATGGGGAAAAAGACAGATTCCCACTCCTACTCAGGAATTTTCCTCTGTTTTCAGCTGATGGTTCCCACTGCTAGTTAGAGCAGAATTTTACCTGCCCTCACCGGCTGTATAAAAAAAGCCCCCGGTGGTTACGGGGGCAAGGGTAATCCTCTATTCAAGCTAAAAAACAAAATGTGCATCAATACCTTCTTTTGCTTTTTAAACTCTTTATCGCTTACCATTTCATCTACAAAATATTAATTAAATTAAGTACAGAATATAATAATTCCAGTTTGCCTATTCATTATTTCCATTACTCTTTTTTAGCAAGAAGCTACAGTTCCCATTATAGAACCTACTTTTTCTCCTAGTTAAGGCTATTTATAGTTTGACAACATAGTCGGCTCTCGATGTTGTTCATCCTGAAAAACTTTTTCACACTTACAACTCGGACATCTTTCTGCCTTAACATAAATGTCTACTACATAAACCTCAAGGAATTCGTTGCAAATAGTGCATTTTTTCTTTTTCTGTTTTTCCCATATTCCATACATCATAGCACCCCTCCTTTTCTTGCCTATACTAACCTTTGTCACCTTTCTCTGGCTTTCCGATAAGCTTTAAACATCAATCTCGGTTACTAAATGTTCTCGCTTGTTCTGATACCTGCACTATATTAATATGATGCAAATCACTTCGCTTTTTGTTATGGCATTTTTAAACACACCCCCTCCAAATTATTCAAGCACTATACCTTTTTCGTCGTTGCCCGGATAAAAACACTTTCCCTTTTACATTTATTACTTGGATCAAAAAAACCGGCCTCAATGGCCGGTTGCGCTACTATCTCCTGCCCGGTCCAAGCGCCCATCTACACCGGGGCATTCATCAATTCCATTACAATAAAAAGCTTTATATATTTTTTTCTGCCAGTGTCAAGTCAAATAATAATTTTACCGAACAATCTTTAGCTTACTTATATAAATATTTACTTCACTAGATTCCACGTTAGAAAAATTTCCTTATATATCGAGCAATATTTTTGAGGAAACCAATTAGTTATCTACTATTTTTGTCAAAAATCCTTTACCGGTTTCCCGGCATATCTAAAGCAATTTTCTAGACTTCATGGTATAGCCTTCGTATTTAGATAATTTTTAGACAAATTAAGCATTCTACTTTTTAAGTGCAATACCTGCCAAAATTTTAATTTATTAACAAAATTTAAATTTTAATTAAAGAAACCTTTTTTAATGGAAACATTTTCGAAAGCCTGCCTTACCAGTAAGCATGACGAGTTCATTCGGAAAATTAGCCAGAGGAAGATTATATCAAATCTTTTTGTGCTGCATCATATAATAGAGCATATTTGTTTATATTCATATTCATGGTCACATGAGGTATAAAAAAATCGTATATTTCGTCATAGAGATCGTTTATTTGTTTTTGAAGACGATGGTTATAGTCTTCCACTTCGTCCATCTGCACCTGCATTTCTCCCATGTGGTCCTCCAATGCCAGTACCTTCTCATACAGGAACAGAATACCGATGGATGCTAAAACTAACATAATACATAAACCAACTGTTACTGCTATATACAAAGTTCTTTTTTGCATTGTAGTACCTCCTTTCTTTCAACTCTCATCTTTGCCCCTTTAACCTACAAACATTAGACCACTCAGGTTTTTCCTCCTCTATGCTCTCCCATCTATGCTCTCCCATAAGAAAACAAACCTTAAAATCTAACCGGATAAAAACATTCCGAAATACCTGCCTGTTGCTTTACCAAATTTTATTCACTCGGCCGTTTATTTTCTTTAACAATTATACCTCGTGCCATTTTGCCCAGGCACCATTGTGTAGGTAAGCTTTCCATAAATGCATAGGACATTCACCCAACAAATCAACCTAGCATATTACCCAATATTTCAATAACTTACCACCACTATGATTACATTAAAATGCTACTTTTTATGTAGCAGGTACCCCGTCCCCCCGCTACATGAGATGTTGCTTGCCCATCTTTCTCTATTTCTTTCTCAAACAGTTGATTTAATTCTTATTCACAATATTTTAGTAAATTCTATCACGGTACATTGACCAATTTATAGGGTAAAAGCTGCTTAACATGACAGGACTTGTCAGGGTTTTTAAAATTAAATAGTAAGGTAGTTTTTACAATGATCATGTAGAGTGTTTTATATTCTTTTATTGATATTATCAACACCTCAATAATAATCTCTGCTGCTCAGGTTGGCTAAAAAATATAATGCTCGGGCAGCTCTTTCTCTGGCGATAATTATAGCCTAATAAATAACAGCTTCCATAAACGGCCGGGATTTGTATTATGGCTTTTTCAGTTGTTGGCGAAATTTCTTTTAAATAGTATAATATAGTATAATTAAGTAAATAAAAATATATGACAATCCAAGCAACGGGAAATGCATTTACAAGCAATGCATATAATATACGGAAAAGCTAAAAAATAAATTAGCTTTAAAAGGTGTTTTAATTGAAAGTTTTAAAGATATTTGCACTAATTTTAATTCTTTTGTTTACGGTTATTTCCGGTTGGATTTATATGAGCTGGATGGGAATGGAAAGGACTTTCTTAAACCATTCTTACTACCGTGATATAGTAAGCAGTGAAGTTATTTTTCCTGATATGGTAGATACAGTGCTGCATAATGTTTATTTCTCTGAGGGATGCCCCTGCTGTGCGGGCAACGATGAAGATATGCAACTTCCCCCTGACATGCAGGAAGAAGCGCTTGAAGAATTTAATATTATAACAAATGCTTTTCATGCAGCTTTTCCTGAAGAATGGCTTGAGGAACAATATCTTCTTGTTGTTGATGACGTTCTGGCATTGGTCAGGGGAGAACAGGAATCTGTCACCGTTACGATAGACCTGCAGGATAGAAAAGAGCGTTTCAGAGATGAAATTATTAATCAGATGGAAAAGCATTTATCGGATGAAGAAACGGGCAATATTGAAGCAACCCGGGAAGAATTGGAAACTTTAGCAGGTGTTCTGAGTGAAGAAATGGATTTGCCGGAACAAATTGAAGTTGCTGATATTACAGAGCATGTTTTAAATCCGCAGGCGGAACAAGCTATCTACAATACCCAAATCTTCCGTCAAAACTTTTTTTTATTTTACTTTGCCTTTGTCCTGTTTATTGCTTTAAATTTTCTTCTGGCAGGAATATCCGGCGGATTGAAGTGGTTTGGCGCAGCAGCTTTAATTGCCGGCTCAACCTTCCTGGGGGGAATATATTTGTTCCGGATTATGGTTTTTGAACCATTGGTTACTAACTTTGGCCTTTGGATACCCATAGAACCCGCTGTCATCTCATCTATATCTACCCAAACTCTTCACGTGATGTCTGTAGTCCCTCTTGTTTTTGTTGCTTTTGGTCTTGTATCGTTAGTTGCCGGGATAGTTGTGGCTAAAAAGCAAAAAGCGGACACCCCCTAGTTGTCAAACCTGTTCATTTCTACAATATATCCCGGGATAAATATCACTTTATTATGTTTTTGCTCTGCCTGTGTATTTGCACTTACCAGGCCTATAATCATTAAAACACCTACCAAAGTGCCCCCTATTTCATAAAATCGGGCTTCTCCTTTGTATGTTCAATTGTTGTCTCCCTATTTAATATTTAATTTAACAACTCCGATAACCGTCCTTGTGATTTTTCTGTTTGTTTACTTATTCATCCTGCCTGTTCCCATGTCTCGATTCTGGACAGGAAGTCACAGATAGCCGGGTTAACAATATCGGGTTTTTCAAGTATGGTGGTATGGGTGCCTTCTTTGACCATGATAAATTCGACATTGGGGATTTCATCCCGCATGGTATATGAGAGCTTAACCGGAGAGAAAGTATCTTTCTCGCCTCCGATTACAAGTGTTGGTATGTTAATGGTGGGAAGCACGCCGCGGGCTGAATGTTTAACGGCTGCGAGAGCCATGCGCATCCCGTTAGCAGCATCTATCATCCTTTGAT
>CAZARY010000133.1:0-6039 GCA_964487675.1 uncultured Clostridia bacterium
TAAATAACTTAAATAAATTAAAAGTTATTTTTTAATTTAGGAGTTTAAAGGTTTTGACGAGATTAATTACGATTATATTCGGTTCTTGTCTGACGGAGAAATGGATGATATTCGGCTGCCGGTCTCGGCTGATCGGGAGCCCAGTCAGGTCTTGGAAAAATTTTTTGCTGATCTGGACCAAGAGTTTCGGACCGAAACCGAACCGCCGGAGCGGCCGGTTATTTCAGCCGATATTTTTGGGATGGTAACCACCAATTACGATGATCTGGGCATCGGTCAGCTGCTGGAGAAAACCTTTCCCTACTTTGATTATGTAGCTCCCATGGTTTACCCTTCTCATTATCCGGCCGGCTGGCATGGCCTGCCGAACCCGGCGGTCGATCCTTATAACACGGTTCATTATTCTCTCTTAGCGGCGATTGAAAGAGCTAAAGCTGAAGCCAGTCCGATTCAGACCTTAGAGTCTGAACCTATTAAACCGGCGGCTACTACCACTGATCAAGACCGAGAGATAGCCGAGAGCGGGGAGCTGGAGCCGGCGGCCGGTGAGAAGCTTTACAGTAAAGACCAATATGATCCCAATATTATCCGCCCTTGGCTGCAGGACTTTGACCTCGGAGCTGTTTATACCGCCGAAATGGTGCGGGCTCAGATCGAAGCCGCTTATGACGCCGGTCTGGATTCTTGGATGATCTGGAGTCCGTCTAACGACTATTCCAGCACGCAAGGAGCCTTGAGGAGATAAGACCGGGGAAAGCAGAAAATCCAAAAATCAAATTTCAAGGACCAATTAGATTCCAAGCTCCAGTTATAATTCGGATTGTTATTTTGAATGATACCTAGAACTCGTTTTATCAATAAAATTTGTGATATTTAGTAGTGGGCAAAACTAACGCGTTATTCTGACAGGGAATACAAGTAGGCCCTAGAGGCATATTATACTTGGATACAATATTTTCAGCTTTTTCATACAATTCTAATAAATATTCTAATGAAGGAGGAGTATGCCAAGCTAATGATGTTTCCGGAATTGGTCTGAAGACAGAGAGAATCGGCATTACTCCCAGAGAAGCAACTTTTTCAATTCCCTTTAAGATTGATTCGATTGGTTCCAATCCTACTACAAACAAAGTTCGAGTATTGATGGGATCAAATTTCTTCACTGAATATTTTAAAACTTCTAAGTATCGTTTTCGGCCAATTAATTGCATCTTGCCGGGGGTATATTTATAGGCCAGATCTTCATCCCAAACTTCAAGATTATAAGCAATTTCATCTACTCCGGCTTCGGCCAGTAAGTCAATCCAAGAATTATCAGCCGGAGGGGCCATGTGGACATAAATGTTAAGATTATATTTTTCCTTGATTCTCCTGGCTATTGGAATTATGTATTCCGCGCCTCTTCCGTCGGTATTCAAAGTTCCACCGCTTAATAAGATATACCGAGGATTAATAGTTTTATCATTTAAAACAGCTTCAAGAGTTTCAAAAATTTGTTTATTATTCTTTGCTATTAAATCATTGTTTTTATTCGATTTAATTGAACAAAACTTACAAGCGTAACTCGGATTTTCGGCCAAAAAACATTGATTGACAATTCCGATATTTATTCTATCGAAACAAAATTGAGCAATTTTTGACATTGGTATACCATCCGATGTTTTCTTATCGTAATAGACGGGCCTGGAAAAGAGCGTTACCTCAAGAAGCTCTTTGCTCCCGCGACAGAGAAGAAACTTCTCACCTTGTTTTCTCAATATTAAATTAGAAGTTCTTGCAAATTCTTCGTTAACCGGAGCGTTAACGAAAATCTTGTTGGAAAGCTGTAAATCTAAACCGCCGGAGGCTCCGGAGCGGACTCGCTGCGGTATTTTAAACCGCTTCTGCTCATTCGACAAATCCATCGAAGGATCAATTTTTATCCCGGAACTTAAAATTTCAAATTTCAACTTTCCTATGGAGTAAATATCTTCCATAAATTTGTATCTAAAGTTTGAATTTAAAATCTCTTGGAACTAATTTTGTTTGGTGAACTTTTAATAATTCGCTTTCTATCTCTTCCTTTGATAAATCAAGATAAGGACCGAATTTTTCCTTTAATTCCTTTAAATATCTCCTCTTTTTAAGCAACGAATGTATTGTTTCTTGGTAATAATAATACAGTAATAATCCAAAAGTTTCTTTTTGAATAATGGTCTTTTTTTGAAGCAGTTTTATTAAATCACTTTCTTTGAAATCTTTTTCATAGAAGCATTCATATAGGGCCTGGTAAAGCAGACAATTTTGGCAATCACCACAATTTTTTCCAAAATAACAAGAAATTAAATACTTCATTTCTGATTGGTATTTTGTAACCATTTCTTGATATATAAAAAATTTTCGCAGCGAAGAAATAGGAGAAAAAATTCTTAAATCCGGACTAATGTTTTTTTGGATTGTGTTATTTATAACCACATTGGCATATTCTGATTGAGTATCATTGCGATAAATAGTTTGTTTTTTATTAAGCGGTATTTCATTTTTCCAAAGTTCGGATTCATGACCAAAGCAGATATTTGATGCCCCTTGTTCAACAGCAACTATCAAAGCAACGCCAGTTTGAAAGAAATCCCTTCCAAAGGGTATTGCGTTAAAATTAGGAGATTTGTCAAATTTCTCCGAATAGTATCTCCCGATAACTCTTTGTTGAGGAAAAGAGGTCTTTACATAAATAGGGTTAATATGAAGAAGTTTAGATAATCTTTGGACGGCCTTACTCTCCGAATTAGAGAGATTGAGATTAATATTAGTATGAACGGGAATAACAGAATACCCATTATTTTTTAAAAGATGTAAGGAGTAAGTCGAATCCAATCCGCCAGACCACATAAGACACGCCTTCTTGTTTTTCCGAATAACTCCCAGCTTATTTCTAGTAAAATAAAATTGATTGGCTGAAAAAATTTTAGGGTAGTAATACTTTCTCATTCCTTCGGAATATATTCTGACATCATATAAAATTTTTATAAGAGGGAAAATGGATTCAACCATTTTAGGTGAATGAGGAAAGTTAATTGTAATATTTTTAGCCAAACAGTATTGAGCCAAAAGGAAAGTGGCTCCAATACCCAAAAAAGAAAGGGTGGAATTGTTAGTTTTTATTAATTTAAACGGAAAAAGAACCTTGATAGTTCCATTAAATTCTTCATCAATTTGGTAGTTAATGAGTACTGTACTCCCTTTTTTATTCAATGATACAACTAACTGGTTGGCTGATTTGATCATATATTTCTCTTGCTTATATTTATTTGATTCAAAAGCAAATCGTTTAAAGTTTCCCTCCGGCGAATAAGTTTTATTTTATTTGAACTAACAAGAACTTCAGCTGGTCTCAGTCGAGAATTAAAAGTTGAGGAACGAGAAAAACAATAAGCTCCGGCATTTTTGATTACCAAAAAATCTCCTTCTTCCAATGATGGAAGCAGTCTATCCCAAGCAAAAACATCACCAGCCTGACATAAATTACCACAAATTGTAACTTTTTTATATTCCCTTTTTGCTCTTCTTTTTACTAAGGGCGCTATTTCGTGATAGCTCTGATAAAGAAAGGGGCCTGGTAAACAGGCAGTATTTGTATCTACACCAACAAAAATTCTATTTTGATTTTTTTTAATTGTATTTATTTGGGTTAACAAATAACCGGCTTTCCAAATTAAAAACTCTCCAGGCTCCAGTTGTATCTCTATGGTTTTTCCTAATTTTTTATTGAGCTCTTTAATTAAAGGATAAACTTGATTGGCATACTTTTTAATATCAAAATCTCTTTCTGTTTTTGGCTCAAAAGCTACTCCAAGTCCTCCGCCCAAATTCAGATACTCTATTTGCGGGAAATATTCCTGGGCTGTTTTAATTAAAATCTTTAAAGATTTAATAAATGGTTGTGTTTGAAAACATCCTGAACCAATGTGCATGTGAAGACCAACAACTTCCAAACCGAGCTGGTTAACCTTTTTTTTCACCTCATCAAGATTTGTAACAAGAATACCTAATTTTGACTTTTCGCCTCCCATCTGAAGATGGTTAATATGACCAGCCGAAATTCCGGTATTTATTCTTAAACCAATTCTTCGCCCGGATGAGATAGTAGCAAGCCGCTTAATCTGAGATAAGGAGTCTAAAACCAAATGGATTCTGTTCTCAATAAGGTAAGAGAGGTCATCATTTGACCAATTCGGCCCGGTAGCTGAAATCTCTCTCGGTTTAAAACCTGCTTTCATTGCTAAATATACATCTCCTGGAGAGGAAACATCAGCGCTAAGTATCTGTTTTCTAAAATAGTTCAATATATGAAGGTTAGAATTTGCTTTGACAGGATAAAACAATTTAAATTTTGGATATCGTGAAAAAGCCCTTTCAATTTTTTTACATTGCTCCTCCATTACCTTTGCATCATATACAAATAACGGTGTCTCGTATTCTTTAGCTAATTTAAGAAATGTTTTGTTATAGATCATAAATAAAGAAGAGTCTTATATTTTTTCCTGAAATCATCAATTTTTATGCTGCTAAAATGGGGAACATTTTCCTTATCTTGAACTTCTCCAATGGCAAGACGACTATTAGTTACTTTTCCAGAAATTGCAATATTTTTATAGCCCCATCTTTTTAATAAACATACTCCTTCTAGGGCGGAAATACTTTCTTTGGCATTCATTATCGTCAATTGAACGTTATTTTTCTTAATAATATTTAACAACAATTCAGCAGTTTCTTTTTGCAAAAGACCGTCAGCCAATTCAAGAACAATGTAATCCGGTTGGCTTTCCGAAAGATGAAAGAATAGGTTGAGAAATAAAGAGTTTAACTGTTTTCTTGATAAACCGTAAGTAGAAGGGTGACCAAACCAACTGAAGTCTAAAATTTTTTGCGCCCCAGCTTTTTTAAACAAAAATATATCTTTAAAACGAGAAGTTCCGGTAATTTTTCCGGCGTGTATTTTATAATTTTCTTTTGTTAAAACCTCAATTATCGTGGCCGCAGAATTAGTTTTTCCTACATCCATGTCACTTCCAACTATTAAAATAATTTTGCTTTGAGCAATAATGTGATCCTTTGGATTTGAAGGTGGGCTCAAAACAAATTGAAATGTGTTAAGAGCTCTTTTCTCCTCTCCTGCCCCCAATCCAACAAAGGAAAGTTTTGTTGGGGTTTGCATTACACTATTTTCTCTAATAACAGTCCCTGCGACCCCACCTAAACTAACTAACTGAATTTTATTTGGGCTTTGAGGTAAAGACGCGTGATATGCCTGAGTTGCATATCTTTTACTACAAATTAAACCAAGAACATCTCCTTTTTTTATAGAAATTAGATCTCCTTTTTTTGTCTCAATTTGATCATAGTCACCCACCTCTTGAACTTCTGTAAAAATAAGATCACCCGTTTTAAACTTTTTTTTAATGGGGGTGATCTTATTTATTGCCGCTTCGGGAATAAGATGAGTAGAAGAAGCAAAAATAATTTTATTTAAAAAATACTTCATGAACACATTTTAATACAGAGAAAATAAAAAAACAACATTCTGAGTAACCCCACCCATTTTTGCGCTCTGTTGGTAATTTCTCTACATAATACTCACAAGCCGTTAACACTTCAAGAGGAGCTTTCTTGTTCTTGAAAGCCCAGTGAACTCTCTTGGTGTTGTAAACTGCAAATATACTTTCATCTTCTCATTGAATTTGGTTATGTCGTCAAAGAGAAGGTTAACATTGAAGTCTACAAACTCATCCTGGATGGTGCCGTTGAAGCTTTCGCAATGAGCATTCATTTTTGGTGTCTTGGGATAGGTATGGTAGTGAGTAATCCCATTCTTTGTCAGTAATTCATCCAAATACTTCTTGAATTCGCTACCGTTGTCGGTGAGCGCATTTTTGATCTCATACGGGAACATCTCCATAATGAGATAGAAGAAATGGGCCAAGGTTTTGGAAGAATGTGATTTGGTGGCGATTGAGAATGTCGTACGACTATATATGTCACTGGCGATCAGACCGTCCATCC
>CAZARY010000134.1:0-6038 GCA_964487675.1 uncultured Clostridia bacterium
TGGGCTCAGTAAAATAATTTTAAAAAAAATTTGATTTCAAGAAGGATATTTTATTATAGTCTTGAAGCATATTTATAGAGAAATATTTGTCTTATTAAAATGATAGAATTTTAGGGGGGGTGGTTTAGAAGTCTATTTTGGATATTTTATAGAAAATTTTAAGAAATTTTATCAAAAAAAGTTTAAATCATCTGGGAGGGAGAGAGTTTGAAAAAACAATTTGTGCTGGGTATAATTCTGGCTTTAATACTTCTGCCTTTTGCCGGCGAAACTATTCAGGCTGAATCGGTAAATAGAGGTGGTGTAGTTAATAAAACAGCTTCTGTTCAGGGAGTTATAGTCAGAAACTTTAATCCTTTTTCACCGAATGCACTGCATTCTACTTATGGAGGATTTTATGAAACTCTTGTTTTTGCCAATACAATAGAAGGAGATGTAGAACCCTGGCTGGCTCAGGAGTTTTACTGGGAAGATGATTTGCAGACCCTGATATTTGAATTAGAGGAGGATGTTTACTGGAACGATGGCGAGAAGTTTACAGCTAATGATGTTGAGTTCACTTTATCTCTGGGGCGCGAACATGATGCTATTCATCAGGCTGGCATCTGGGATCAGGGTCTAACAGAAGTTAATGCCTTAGATGATTATACTGTTGAGTTTAAGTTTGATGAAGTAAATACGACCGTACTTGCAGATGTGGGAGGAATTTATATAGTCCCAGAGCACATCTGGAGTGATGTTGAAGATCCTGTTGAATTTGAAAATGATTATCCTGTGGGGACAGGTCCATTTATGTACGAGGAAGGCAGCTTCACAGAAATGTCTTACAGTCTTGAAAGAAACCCTGATTACTGGCAGTTGGGGGAAGATGGCGAGCCTCTTCCTTATATCGATGGAGTTCAGTATAAAGGTGCCACCGGTAATGAACAGGCATCGATGATGATCATAACTGGAGAGGTTGACTGGGGTACTTATTTCATCCCCAATATAGATAGAAATTTTGTCCAGAGAGATCCGGAAAATCATCATTATTGGCTTCCAGAAGGTAACCTTGTGTATCTTAATCTGAACAACGAGAGATGGCCTTTTGAAAACCGTAATGTGCGAAGGGCTCTGGCTAAAGTATTGGATAAGGAAAGAATGACTGAAGTAATGGGCTCAGGTGCAATCCCGGCTCCTCAATCCGGTGTTAAATCAGCATTTGATGATTGGGTACCTGAAAGCGCACAGGAACAGAAAGTAGATGTTGATGTTGTAAAGGCCAGAGAGCTTTTGGAGGAAGAAGGCTTTTCTGAAAATGACGAGGGAACTTATGTTAAAGATGGGGAAGAACTATCTTTTGAACTTTATGTCCCCTCGGGCTGGACTGACTGGATAAATGCCGCTGAAAATATTGCCACCCAGCTGGAACTTGCTGGAATAAATATAGATATTGAACAGGTAGCCTGGCCTTCTCCATTCAATGACAATATTATAAACGGAGATTATAAGATGTCATTTAGCTTTACTGATTCAGGAATCTCTCCCTTCTATCAATTTGATAATATTCTTCCTTCCAGGCATTATGCACCAGTGGGGGAAGAAGCCACCAATGATTCTCAGGTAAGATATAGAAATGATCTGGTTGATGAAGCCTTCGACGGCTATCGTAAAAGTGACGATCCGGATGAACAGATGGAATATATGCAAACCATTTTAGACGAGTTCATTTATGATATGCCAATGATCCCGTTGTTTTTCAACCCAACCTGGTTCCAGTACAACACAAGCAATTTTGTCGGCTGGCCTAATGAAGACGACCCCTATGCATTACCTCATACAGGTGGTATGGATAAGATGCAGATATTCCTGAATTTGCAGCCGACTAATTAAAGAAGGTCAGTATTTAAGATGATATATAGGGGCTCTGGTGAATAATCAGAGCCCCTGTATATTGATATAGGGGAGGACCTAGCATTGAAATATTTTCTTCGCAAAACTATTTGGCTTTTATTTGCTTTAATTATTGCTTTGCTGATAAATTTTATTTTACCACGTTTGATGCCGGGTGACCCTGCATTAGTTGTGGTCAGCCAGCTTGAAGGTGCAGATCCGGAAGCTCTGGATGCCATAAGAACCGCTTTTGGTGTTGAAATGGACAGGAATATAATTTTACAATTTTTCGATTATGTGCGTAATATTTTTAGGGGGGATCTGGGGCTCTCGATCAGCCATTTTCCCGCCCCTGTTTGGAGAGTTCTATCACAGGCTCTGCCCTGGACTATAGGACTGGTAGGCCTTGCCACTTTAATTAGTTTTGTTCTGGGCACATTGCTGGGTATAACCGTTGCCTGGAGAAGGGAGAGCAAAGTTTCAGATGTTATTATAAGCATATTTTTATTCATTAGATCTTTTCCTTTTTTCTGGCTGGCTTTAATTTTAGTTTACTTTTTTGCTTTCGAAAATGCCTGGTTTCCTCTGGGAGGAGGACGTGATGTTGCTGTCAGAGCGGAAAACACCTGGGAATTTATCCGCTCTGTAGCTTACCATGGATTTTTGCCCGGATTAACAATTGCTGTCAGCTCTCTTGGTTTCTGGTTATTGACAATAAGAAATAACATGATTAATGTTCTGGCAGAGGATTATATTACAGTTGCCAGAGCAAAAGGTCTATCTGATTCCCGTATCAAGTATAATTATGCCGCTCGAAATGCTATTTTGCCTTCTGTGTCAGGTATAGCAATGGCTCTGGGATTTGTTGTAGGCGGAAGTTTAATTACAGAGATAGTTTTTTCCTATCCTGGAGTGGGATTTATGCTTTACGAAGCCGTTCAGCAGAGAGATTATCCTCTGCTTCAGGCAATATTTTTATTTATTACTATTGGTGTATTATTTGCTAACTTTTTTGCTGATATTGCAATTTTGGCTCTGGACCCCAGAGTCAGGGATGGTGATAAATAGTGCTTCAAGATATGCTCAAGCTTTTTATCAGCAATAAAAAAGCGCTAGTTGGAGTTATGATTTTATTTACTTTTATTCTGATCGCAATACTGGCTCCTGTCCTGGCCCCCTATCACCCCCGCCAGGATGGAACTGAAGATCGCAGCTTTCCCTTGCAGGCAGATCCAGGGGGAGAACATATTTTGGGCACCAATCATGCAGGTTATGATATATTATCCCGTCTGATATATGGAACCAGACTTACCATGTTTGTAGGATTGATTACAGGATTTATTTCTACATTTATTGCTTTGACATTTGGACTTGTCAGCGGCTATTTTGGGGGGAGAATTGACGATATACTTAATCTAATCAATAATATTTTCCTGGTTATTCCCAGCCTGCCCCTGATCATTGTAATTGCTTCGTATATTAGAATGCGGGGGGTTTTACCCATAATCCTGGTTTTGACAATTACCAACTGGGCCTGGGGAGGAAGGTTAATCAGATCTCAGGTCATGTCAATGAGGGAAAGAGAATTTATTAAGGTGGCAGAGGTTATGGGTGAATCAAAGGTTTTAATAATATTCAGAGAGATTTTGCCGAATATAATCTCCCTTGTTATGGTTACATTTTTCACAGCTACTTTATCAGCTGTATTAAGTCATGCAACACTGGAATTTATCGGCCTGGGTGATGTTACTGTAACCACCTGGGGTTCTATGCTTTACTGGGCTAGAAATAGTGCTGCTCTCCTGTATGGGGCCTGGTGGTGGTTTCTACCGCCGGGAATATTTATAGGAATGCTGGGAGCTTCTCTGGCAATGATGAATTTTGCTATAGATGAAATCTCCAATCCCAAAATAAGAGAGAGGTAATATTATGGAGGAAAGCTTGTTGAAAGTCAATAGCCTTGAAGCAGGTTACGAGACGCAAAAAGGCAATATTGTGGCCGTTAACAATGTCAGTTTTAACTTAAAAAAGGGCGAATTTTTAGGTGTAGCTGGTGAATCCGGGTGTGGCAAATCAACTCTGGCTTACAGTATTATGAGACTCCTGGAAGACAATGGTCATATATTTTCAGGAGAGATTATATATAAAAATAAAGATCTGGTTAGAATGGGCAAAAATGAAGTAAAAAAAACAAGATGGTCAGAAATTTCAATGGTTTTTCAGTCAGCCATGAATGCTCTTAATCCTGTTCTTTCTATCAAAGCCCAGCTGCTTGATGTTATGAAAGCACACTCAGATTCATTTGACAAAAGTGAGGCAGTAAAAAAAGCTAAAAATTTACTGGAGCTAGTAAATATCAACCCAGAGAGGCTCAATGATTATCCGCATCAACTTTCCGGAGGAATGAAACAAAGAATCATTATTGCGATGGCTATGGCTCTAGATCCTGAGATTATAATTTTGGATGAGCCAACTACTGCTCTGGATGTTGTAGTACAGCGGAATATTATCGAGCAGATTGATGGGCTGAGTGAAAAGTTTGGTTTCTCTATAATTTTTATCACACATGATCTCTCTTTACTGGTGGAAATAACTGATAGACTTGCTATTATGTATGCTGGGAAGATAGTTGAACTGGGAAAGGCAAAAGAAATTTATCAAAACCCCTTACATCCCTACACTAAAGGACTTATGAACTCTTTTCCTCCTCTTACCGGAGAAATTGAAATATCTAGTGGTATTCCAGGAAAACCTCCTGATTTTTTAAGTTTGCCACCAGGATGTAACTTTCAATCTAGGTGTGATTATAGTATGGATAAATGCAAAAACGAGGAGCCTGAACTTTCTAACTGTAAAGGTGAAGAAAGATTTGTCAGCTGCTATTGGGTAGAGGAGGAATGCTGTGATGACGGATAAGCTTCTGCAGCTCGATAATGCCACAAAACATTTTAAAGTGCGTAAATTTCTCGAGTCTAATCAGAAGGTACGTGCAATGGAAAATATTAATTTAGAGATTGATAAAGGAGAAATACTTTCTCTTGTGGGAGAATCAGGAAGTGGTAAAAGTACAACAGCTAAAGTAATTGTTAAAATACATCCTCTTACCTCAGGTAAAATATTATTCAAAGACAGGGATATCTACAATGGTTATTATGATAAGGAAAGCAAGGAATACAAACAGGAAGTGCAGATGATATTTCAGGATCCTTTTGGCTCTTTAAATCCGACACATACCATACGTTCAATTTTAAAAAGACCGTTTCTTATTCATGATATTTGCAGCCCTAAAAAAGTTGAAATGTATATGAAACAGAAGCTCAAAGAAGTTGGTCTTGAACCTCCCGGGCAGTTTCTGGATAAATTTCCTCACGAACTATCGGGAGGTCAGCTGCAGAGAGTCAATATCGCCAGAGCTATGGCGGTGGAACCTGAGCTGCTGCTCGCTGATGAACCGACTTCAATGCTCGATGTTTCTATCAGAATTAATATGATGAATAAGATGATGGAACTAAAAGAAAAAAACAATATTAGTTATCTCTATATAACCCACAATCTCGCCGGTGCCAGATATATAGCAGATAGAATTGCAGTTATGTATGCAGGTCTGCTGGTGGAGATTGGACCGGCTGAAAGGATAATACAGAATACCCTGCATCCATATACCATGCTTTTGAAAAAGGCTGCTCCACAGCCTGAAAAGGGATTCAGTGAAGAAAAGATGAACTTAAGCACAGAAATTCCCAGCCTGATTAATCCACCAACGGGCTGCAGGTTTCATCCCCGATGTGAATATAAAAAACCAGAATGTGATGAGAAAATACCGGATATGAGAGAGGAAAACGAGGGCCATTTTGTTAGATGTTATCTTTACTAAACTTTCTATAGCGGGGGTTAATAAAGTATGGATGATAGTTTAGAGCTAAAAGATATGAATTTGGTTTTTATGGGCAGGATGGTAGAAAAGTACTTTGGTGAAGAGGGTCTGGATAAATTAATAGATCACAAACACGAAAGATTAAGAAATAACTGGTCTGATATAGGGGAAGAAAAAGGAGGAGAGCTCGATTATCTGCTGAGACTTTTCACAGATAAAGTTCATGATTATGAAATTATTGAAAACAGCCCGGAATCTCTGGAGATAAAAGTGTATGAGTGTCTACATGCTA
>CAZARY010000135.1:0-6006 GCA_964487675.1 uncultured Clostridia bacterium
TGCACCGGCAGAGGCATCTAGCAACCTGGCCCGTTTTGACGGCGTTAGATACGGGGAAAGATCTACTGAAGAAAACCTTAGATCTATGTATTTGGAATCTCGGCGTCAGGGGTTGGGCGATGAAGTAAAAGCTAGGATCATGCTGGGTACATATGCACTCAGCGCTGGGTATTACGATGCCCTTTATCTGAAAGCATTAAAAGTCCGTACCTTGGTTCAGCAGGAATTTGACCAAGTCTTTGCTGATTGTGATGTAATGATAGCACCTACGACGCCCACTTTACCTTTTTCGATAGGTGCCAACGTAGATGATCCTTTAACCATGTATAGAAATGATATATGTACAGTGCCTGTAAACCTGGCAGGGCTTCCTGCAATATCTCTACCTTGTGGATTTAATCAAGGGCTGCCGGTAGGGATCCAGGTTATTGGCAAGCCTTTTGATGAAGGAAAGGTTATTCAAGTAGCCCATCGATTGGAAAAATTATTGCAAGTACAGGAAAAAGCACCGCAGCTGCCGGTAGATGCTTGATTTGCGAAGGGGGTATTAACTGATGGCTGAATTTGATACTGTTATAGGCCTGGAAGTGCATGCAGAGTTGTCAACGAACACCAAGATTTTTTGTGGCTGTCGTACCAATTATGGAGAAAGGGCCAATTCAAATGTTTGCCCTATTTGTCTGGGTATGCCAGGGACACTGCCCGTATTGAACCAAAGGGCTTTAGAATTGGCGGTTAAAGCTGGGTTGGTCATGAATTGTGAGATAGCGGACTTCAGTAAGTTTGATCGAAAAAACTATTTTTATCCTGACTTGCCCAAAGCCTATCAAATTTCCCAGTATGATTTGCCTATAGCTAAAAATGGCTATTTGGATGTAAGTTTAGATGAAGGCAAAAAAAGAGTTCGAATCAACCGCATACACATGGAGGAAGATGCGGGAAAATTGGTTCATTCTGAAAAAGAAGGCTCATTAATAGATTTTAACCGGTGTGGTGTCCCCCTAATTGAAATTGTCACTGAACCTGATATTCAGTCGCCTCAGGAAGCAAAAGCATACTTGGAAATGTTAAAATCTATTTTACAGTATGCAGAAATTTCGGATTGTAAAATGGAAGAGGGAAGTCTCCGCTGTGATGCTAATGTGTCTTTGAAAAAGAAAGGCACCGAAACGTATGGCACGAAAACAGAAGTCAAAAACATGAATTCATTCCGAGCCGTGGAAAGAGCTTTAAAATATGAAGTAGACCGGCAAGCAGAAACACTTATGGATGGGGAAAAAATTGTCCAGGAAACAAGGCGCTGGGATGAAGATAAAGAGATAACAGTGACGATGAGGTCGAAGGAAGAAGCCCACGACTATCGCTATTTCCCTGATCCTGATTTGGTCCCCGTTATGTTAAAAGAGGAGCAGATTCAAAAAATTAAAAGCGAGCTGCCTGAACTTCCTTTGGACAAGAAGCGACGTTTTATGGAAGAATACAAATTACCTGAATATGACGCTTCTGTGATCACGGCTGATAAAGCCTTAGCTGAATTTTTTGATCAATGTGCTTCTAATTATCAGGAGCCTAAAAAAGTAGCAAACTGGGTGATGGGGGAAATATCCAGACTTCTTAATGAAGATCAAGTCCATATTGCTGATACCAATTTGACACCGGATATGCTTTTGGAGCTTATGGCATTAGAAGATGAAGGAACGATTAGCAGCAAGATTGCCAAAGAAATTTTTGAAACTATGTACCGGGAGGGGAAATCTCCAAGAAACATAGTAGAAGAAAAAGGATTAAAACAAATTACTGACTCTGGAGAACTGGAAAATATTGTAGAGCAGGTAATCGAAGAAAATCCAGGAGCCGCAGAAGATTACCGCAATGGCAAAAAGAAAGCCATGGGTTTCTTAGTCGGACAGGTCATGAAAAAAACTCAGGGTAAAGCAAACCCACAACTCGTAAACCAGCTATTTGAGGAAAAATTGCAATAGTTAGAGGGATGGTGTCAAAGTTATCATTTAATTTTGACAATCTTTTTGTTGTGTGTTGGTTTACTGCTGAATAGCCCTGTCACCTGGCAGGGTTATTATTTTTTAGAGCTTAAGTAGATCACGAAGAAAGTGAAAGAAAAAATGGTAATCTTGATAAAAGAGGTTGATCATATGGCTCCTCCTGTAAAAACTGGAGAACAATTACAATTATATATTTCAGATTTAAATCACGCGGGGGAAGGCGTAGGGAAATATTATGGATTCACAATTTTTGTCCCGTTAGCGTTACCCGGAGAAAGAATTTGGATACAAGTTAAGTCTGTTAAATCAAATTTTGCTCGAGGGAAAATAATTGAAATATTGGAAGATTCCAAAAACAGGGTGGCGCCTCCTTGTCCATATTTTCAAATATGTGGAGGATGTCAGCTCCAGCATCTGGACTACGAATTTGAACTGAATTTCAAACGCAAACATTTGGCCCAGCAGCTGGAAAAAATGGCCGGAGTTGACCAAAATTTGACAAAAGAGACGGTGGGTATGAAGACTCCCTGGTATTATCGCAATAACATGCAAGTTCAGGTAAAAATAAATGATCAGGCTCGGGTTGGTTTTTTTAAGCCTAAAACGTACCAGGTGGTCCAGATAGATGCCTGCTTAATACAGCATCAGATCAATAACCGTGTGTTGAAAAGGTTAACCAATCATTTGAATGCCAAAAGAACAAGTCATGAAGAAGATAGGCCTAAGAGCTGCGGTTATTGCAAGGTAATGGTTCGCTCAAGTTATTACACGGGTGAAACACAGCTCTCTCTTGCTTCGGGTGCATATAAAATTCCCAATAAAGAGCAGTTAATCCAGGATTTAAAATGTACAATACCGGAGGTTGTTTATATTGAGCAGGCAGAAGAAACTGATAAAAACAAAAAAAGTCTCCCTATGAAACAGCACAAAACTTTTCCAAAGAAAGATAGTAAAAATAATAAAAACATTGTTTGTCATGCTTCCCCATATATAACTGAACAACTTCTGGGTAAAAACTTCAAGATTGCTCCGGGCTCATTTTTTCAGGTGAATACCCTGCAAGCTGAAAATTTATACAGCAAACTTTTGGAGGCGATAGATTTTACGCCCATTCATAAAGTTTTGGATTTATATTGTGGCATTGGTACAATGACCATTTTGGCAGCCGATCACTGTAAGTATGCCATAGGGATAGAAAGTGAACCTGAAGCGGTACAAGACGCAGAAACCAATAGTCAGCTAAACGGGTGTAATAATGTATCATTTATTCAAGGCAAAGTTGAAAATAAGCTCAAAGAGGAGCAAATACTTAAATTTAAACCCGAATTGGTCATTTTGGACCCGCCTAGAACTGGATGCGACAAACAAGTGATTCAGAAGTTGGGGTCGCTTTTTCCTTCTAAAATTGCGTACGTTTCATGTGACCCCGCAACATTGGCTAGGGATGTTAATCGAATTAAGAAATATGGCTATAAAGTGCATTATGTTCAACCGGTGGATATGTTTCCAAAGACCACCCATATTGAATCTTTGACTTTATTGTCAAAGTAAGAAAAATTTTGGGAACATAGGTTCGAAGCATTTAACAAACATGAACAATGATATGGATAATGGCCGTTTAAGCAAATATTAAAATGGCTAAGGGAAAAGAAGAGAGAACAAAATGACCCTCCAAGAAAAAAATTGCCATACTTGCAAGTGCATCAAAATACGATGCTTCTTGTTCCTCGAGTGGCTCCCATCTTATGGCTAAAAAAGGGGAACTTAATAGTGCTTCTGTGAATGCCATTTGTCACAGCTGGACAGAGGACGACAGATGCGCGTCGTTATTCAAAATTTTATTCATCAATTAGTGTATATTTGATTGTAAATACTGTGCCAAGAGATTCTCGTGGTATTTTTAGATCTTAGAATTTTTTCCAAAGTGTCACCATAAAACTGAGAAAAATCTCCGTTAATAGAAGCAAAAACTGCCTCAGAAATATTGGGGTTATATGCTGAAATACATAAGGATTTTAAAGAATCACAAGAGATTGGAAGGGTTTTTAGAGTTTTTGTTGAAGAAAATACGTACGAGTTAAAAAAAAGCAGGATTGCATAGTGGTTGAATATAATTAAAAATTGTCACACTTTTTATAATTGCATTAATTTAGTTTGCAGTCATTCATACATATACTGCAAAACTTTTTCTCACCATCTCGCCATGGGGAAACTTAAATGGAGGAGGGATAGTTAATGTCAGAAGCTTACGATGTGTTGATTATAGGTGGTGGTCCGGCTGGTTTAACAGCGGGGATTTATGCCTCCAGGTCTAAATTGAATACTGCGGTGTTGGAAAAAAAGAGAAAACCAGGTGGGCAGGTAGCCACCACTTGGGAGTTAGAAAACTTCCCAGGCTTTAAAGAAACGACTGGATCAGAACTTGCTCAACACTTTAGAGAACACGCTGAAAAATTCGGTTGCCAATTTATAAAGGGTGAAGTCAAACAAGTCGATTTCCAAAAAAATCCAAAATCCGTAACCACCAAGAAAGGAAAAACCTATTTTGCCAGGAGTATTATTGTTGCAACAGGTGCAGAGCCCCGAACATTAGGCTTACCTGGGGAAGATGAATTTAGAGGCCTAGGTGTAGGGTATTGTGCGACTTGCGATGCGGATTTTTACACCGACATGGAAGTGACATTAATTGGTAGTGGGGATGCCGCTGTAGAAGAAGCTATTTATCTTACCCGGTTTGCCAAAAAAGTTACAATCGTGGTGGTACATGAAGAAGGTAAAATGGATGCCACCAAAGTGATTCAAGAGAGAGCTTTTGAAAACCCAAAAATTGATTATATCTGGAATTCTGTAGTTGAAGAAATCAAGGGGGATGAAGTGGTTGACAGGGTAGTGGTAAAAAATATAAAAACTGGAGAAAGAAAAGAAGTTCCTACCGATGGGGTGTTTATATTCGTAGGCACGATCCCCAAAACAGAATTTTTAGAGGGAGAAGTAGCATTAACGGAACAAAAGTATGTTCAAGTAGATGGACAAATGCAAACCTCTGTGCCTGGTGTGTACTCTGCTGGTGATGTCAATGATAAATTTTTAAGACAAGTAGTAACGGCATGTTCTGATGGTGCTGTGGCTGCAACAGCATGTGAACGCTTTTTAGAAGAGCGCAACCAAATAGAAGAGCGCATAGAAGGGCCATCCGCTGAAAAACCGGTTTTGGCAGTATTTTGGAGCCCAACCAATGACCAAAGCATGCGAGTAATCTCCCAATTAGAGGAGATAACTGGAGGGAATGACCGGGTAAAAATAGTTAACGTAGATACTTACAAAAGTACTGGTATAGCCGATTATTATGGTATTCAAGAAATTCCTTCGGTTATCGTTATCCAAAATAAACAGGTAACCCAAGAACTGAGAGGCCCAGAAGAAATCAATAAAGAAAAGTTGGCTGCCTTGTATTCGGAATTAAAAGGATAATTTTGCAAAAGAGTTATTCATCATATGGAAACAATAATTTTACAGATCTAAATCTTTTACCAGGAGGTGGGTGTGATGCTGGACGTCGATAAAAAGAATTTTGACGAAGAGGTGCTCCAAGCAGGTGGATTGGTACTTGTGGATTTCCACAGTCCAAATTGCGATGAATGCCAGGAATTAAAACCGGAAATCGAAGCTTTAGAAGAAAAGTATAAGGAGCAGGTAAAATTTTGTGCCCTGGATATTAGTAAAAATAGGAGGTTGGCGATAAACCAAAAAGTGCTTAACCTACCTACAGTTGCACTATATAAAGATGGAGAAAAAATTTCTACCCTTACAGGCGAGGACCTGGATGGGGATGAGGTAGAAGAAGAATTAATGCAATATCTCTAATTTACTTTGAAAAAGGCGTCACGCACGCTTGTGACTTTAGTCATGAGAGGTTCACAATCAATGGTTCTCAATTTACTTATATGAAGGCGCTGTTATATTCTGTTGTTGATAGCAAAAAAATTTCAATCTCACTCTGAAT
>CAZARY010000136.1:0-1487 GCA_964487675.1 uncultured Clostridia bacterium
ATAACTGCTTGACCGCCAATATTTTCTTTTTGGTTCATGGGTGTTCCCTCCCTATAAAAAGAGCAGAGCGAAAACGCCCTGCTGCATCCCTTGGTAAACTTAATTGTTTTTTGTTATTCCAATCCGTATTTACGTTTAAATTTCTCAACTCTTCCACCACTATCAACAAATTTTTGTTTTCCTGTAAAGAAAGGATGGCAGTTCGAACATATTTCTACTTTCAGCTCTTCTTTGGTCGAACATGTTTCAAAATTGTTGCCACATGCACACGTTACAGTAGCTTTTTTATAGTCTGGATGGATTCCTTTTTTCAACTGAGTTCACCTCACTTTATATCTCAAAACTTGGATAATTGATTTTTCCCTAAGTGCAATCAAAATCATGTTTCAATCGATGCAGTCACTATCATAACACAAGTTATTCATCTGGGCAATAAAATATTATGCTTTAGAGATTATGAAGGTTTTTAAGGAATTCTTCATTGGAAGCCGTTTTCTTCAACCGGTCTTTCACCGTCTCGATAAATTCTTCCGGGCTGGCATCCATCATAGCTCTTCTCAAAGTCCAAATCAACTCTAAATGATTATTATTCTGAAGCAACTCCTCACGGCGTGTGCCAGACTTGCCAATATCAATCGCTGGGAATATACGTCGATCGGCTAATTTTCTGCTTAAATGCAATTCCATATTTCCCGTGCCTTTAAATTCTTCATATATTACATCATCCATTCTACTGCCCGTATCAACCAAAGCGGTAGAAAGAATCGTAAGACTTCCACCTTCCTCAATATTTCGGGCCGCACCAAAAAATTTCTTGGGTTTGTGGAGTGCAGAAGGATCTATACCGCCCGATAAAGTCCTTCCACTAGGAGGAATCACTAAATTGTAAGCCCGAGCTAAGCGAGTCATAGAATCGAGAAAAACAACCACATCTCTTTTGTACTCAACCAATCTCTGTGCTCTTTGCAGCACAAGCTCGGATAATTTGACATGGTTTTCCGGGTGATTGTCAAAAGTAGAACTAATGACCTGAGCCTCCACAGAGCGTTCAATATCAGTTACTTCTTCAGGCCTTTCATCAATCAATAGGATCATGATAACTGTTTCAGGATGATTTTCGGCAATGCAGTTGGCTAGCTGCTTTAACAACACTGTTTTACCCGCTTTTGGTGGACTCACGATCATACCCCGTTGTCCCTTACCGATCGGGCAAAACAGATCGATCAAGCGCGGGGAAATTATATCCCTTCTTAGTTCAAGTCTAAAAGGTTCATCCGGGTGGATGGGGGTCAATTGGTTAAAATCCAACCTTTTCTTTGATTCCTCCGGACGGGCTTCATTTACAAATTCCACATGCAGTAAAGCCATATATTTTTCGCTGTCCTTAGGTGGTCTAACCCTCCCACCGACTAAATCTCCGGTTTTTAAGCCAAACCGTTTTATTTGAGAAGCCGAAATATAAATATCATTACTGCCCTGGCTGTAAC
>CAZARY010000136.1:1497-5916 GCA_964487675.1 uncultured Clostridia bacterium
GGTCTCAGAAAACCAAATCCATCAGGCATGATTTCCAATATGCCTTCTGAATAGCCGTATTCATCTTTTTCCCTGATTTCTTTCGGCTCTCTTGTGTCTTGTTCAGTCTGTTCTTTTACTGCTTTAGATTGTTTAGCTTCATCGGTTTCTTGATTATCTGTTCGGCTTAATTCTGATGCAATTTTCTTCACAAGTTCTTTCTTCTTGTACTTGGTATAATTCTTGATTTTATATTCTTTTGCCATTTGCTGCAGTTCTGCTACTGTTTTTTGTTCTAATGCCTTGTTATCCACCGTGAAACCTCCTTCAGTAAATATTAATCAGTGTGTTCCATGAGCTAGCCTTTCGAATTTGCTATTGGACATTCATTGCATAAGACATTAATGGCAAATGACATACATTTGTATGATCATGTAATCCTGAATGGCTGATGGACCCAAACCAGTCAAGATTAGCTGTAATAATCTGGTTTTTTCTCCAATTTGTGAATGGCATCAATAAATCTGAGCGTACCAGTTTTCGCTCGCATCACCAAGCTGTGCGTCTTGGCTTCTCGTTTTGCTTCATATCGAACCCCTTTAAGTAATTCACCGTCTGTAATTCCTGTCACCGCAAACATAGCATCCTCCCCATGTACCAAATCACTCATTTTTAAAAGCTTGTCATGCTTCGTCACACCCATTTCTTCCACTCTTTTCAACTGCGACTGATTTTTTGGCTTTAAGCGTGCTAACATTTCTCCTTCCAAGCACTTCAAGGCTGTAGCAGCTATAACGCCTTCAGGGGCACCTCCCGTGCCCATTAATACATCTACCCCTGTCTCAGGTATGGCTGTGGCAATCGCAGCAGAAACATCTCCATCACTAATGAGTTTAATCCGGGCGCCAGCCTTTTTAACTTCATCAATAATCGCCTCGTGACGCGGCCTATCTAGTACAATAACGACTAGATCTTGTACATCTTTTCCTTTAGCCTTTGCTATATGGGTCAAATTGTCTTCTACTGAAGCATCCAAATCTATACAGCCTTTAGCTTCTCGACCCACAGCAATTTTATCCATATATATATCAGGGGCATGAAGGAGGCAACCTCTAGAGGCAACAGCAACCACAGAAAGGGCATTAGGCAGTCCCTTGGCTACTAAGTTCGTCCCTTCAACAGGGTCCACTGCAATGTCTACGGGGATACCGTCTTCCTGTCCCACCCTTTCTCCAATATAAAGCATGGGCGCTTCATCTTTTTCTCCTTCTCCAATGACCACTCTTCCATCAATCTGAACCGTATCAAACATTTTGCGCATGGCATCTACAGCTTTTTGATCGGCGCCTTCTTTGTCCCCTCGTCCCATCATTCTGCCAGCAGCTAAAGCCGCTGCTTCTGTTACTCTTACCAATTCTAAAGCCAGTTCTCGCTCCATGCATTTAACCTCCCCAAGCTATGTCTGCTGACTTTTTCGCCAGTCTTCCATAAACTTCTCAATCCCTTTATCCGTCAATGGATGCCCTAACATCTTATCTAAAACTTCTTTGGGAACTGTTACTATATCACAACCCATTCTTGCGGCTTCGGTGACATGTCTGGGATGTCTGATGCTGGCAGCAATCACCTGGGCATCAAATCCATATATTTGAAAAGATGTAATCATTTCTTCCACCAGCTGCATCCCATCTCCACCAATATCGTCTATCCTTCCTACAAAGGGACTCACATAATCAGCTCCAGCTTTAGCAGCCAACACAGCTTGATTCAGAGAAAATATAAGGGTCATGTTGACGGAAACCCCTTTACCAGAGAGCTCTTTTGTGGCCTTTAATCCTTCACTGGTGATGGGGATTTTTACCACTATGTTGTCTTCTATTTGTGAAAGTTTTTCAGCTTCTTCAACCATCCCTTGATAGTCCGTAGCAAGTACCTCCGCACTTATCGGTCCATGGCAAACCTCTACAATTTCTTTTATTCGTTTCTCCATGGAGCCCCCTTCTTTTGCCACCAGCGTAGGATTTGTCGTTACACCATCTATTACACCTAATTCAACACCGGTGCGAATATCTTCGACATTAGCAGTATCAAGAAATAACTTCATGAAAACCGCCCTCCTTAAAAAAAGTTGGATTCTCTTAATTAGATTGATTTGTCAGCAGTCCCTAGAGTGTCTTCAATGTCTTCTATATAAGGTAGAGAAACTAAAGTTTGGAAGCGTATCCTGCTGAACCAAACAGTCTCATTTTTTCCTTAATCACTGCTTTCATAGAGTCTTTTGCCGGTCCTAATAGTTTTCGAGGGTCATATTGACCGGGATTTTCTTCTATCACGCCCTTTAAACCAGAAGTGAAAGCTTGTCTTAAGCTGGTATCAATATTTATTTTCCGAACCCCCAGTTCAATTGCTTTCCCTATCGATTCTTCTGAAACCCCCGAAGCACCATGCAAAACAATGGGGACCCCTGTTAATTCTTTTATCCTGGTTAGCCGATCAAAATCCAGCTTTGGTTCGCCCTTATAAGGTCCATGCGCTGTACCTATTGCCACTGCTAGATAATCTACGCCCGTTTCGCTGCTAAACTGGGCAGCTTCCTGTGGATCCGTTAACATTGCTTCCCTGTCTGATACCGTAATATCATCCTCTGTTCCAGCAATTTTACCCAATTCTCCTTCCACAGAGACGCCAACAGCTTGCCCAACTTTTACAACTTCCCGGGTCTGTCTAATATTTTCTTTTAAGGGCTGAGCTGACCCATCAAACATCACAGAAGTGAACCCTTTTCTAATACACCGCATATTTTGTTCAAAACTTGTTCCATGGTCCAAGTGCAAAGCAATGGGCACGGAAATTTGTTTTGAAGCTGTATAGACCAAGGAAACGATATACTCCAAACCAGCATATTTGATTGCGCCCTGGCTTGCTTGTAATATTGCCGGCGAAGCTTCCTCCTCTGCAGCTTCTACAATTGCTTGCACAATTTCCATATTGTTTACATTAAAAGAGCCAATAGCTATGCCCTCATTTTCAGCCAAATTTATCAATTCTTTTCCTGCTACTAACGGCATTTATTGAACCTCCCCTCATCTCATAGTTTTTTGTATAATCAAATGTATCGATTCCTTCATTAAGAAATACTATCACTCATTCACTCATTGAGAAAGTTTTTGATTTACTTTCTCTTTAAATATTTTCAAATCAAAAGGTTTCTCAATATACTCACTGATGCCAAGCTCGTTTAATTTTTCTTTAGGGACATAATTTTCATCCCCGCTGATTATTATAATATCATCGGATGATTGATAATTTTTTATCTTTTTAATTAACTCAAAACCACTTTTTCCTGGTAAAATCAAGTCCAGAATGATTAAGTCATATCGATTAGAACTGATCTTTTGTAAGCATTCCTGAGCATTTTTAGCAGTTTCCACCTGGTACCCTTCTAATTTTAATACTTCTTCTAGCAGCATTCGCAGCCCCGCCTGATCATCCACTACAATGATTCGGGCAGACATAGATAACCCCCTATATTAAATCACAAACCCCCCCTGATTTTTTGGCCTACTAAACAAAAGCCCTAATACATAGAAAGCTATCCTTAACAAGGTTTGCAACAGACAATATAAAACTCGAAAAACCTATGATGGAAACCATAATAACGCCAGGGATAAACTTATCGCAGGCGGGTGTACTTTGCTGGGCAGTATTAAAAGTTGAAATCATTATCCACCGCAGAAAAAAACATAAAAGCCGATTCCTAAACCTGATAAAAGATCCTATATATACCTACAAATAAAGTTGAGTCTTTTTTATTAGTTCTTGATTATAAGCATGAAATCCTTCTAGAAAAAATAAATAGCTTTTTATAAATAATAGCATCTAGCCTTGATGATTAATTTTGATTCTAAAGGGGCTGCCATGCGAACTGCTGATCTCAACACTTTTTACTTTTTTTTCTTAATTTAACTCGAAGCCGTTTTACAACCCGTAGAGAAAAAAAGACGGGGCGTTCACCCCGCCCGTCATTTATTAAAAGATTAATCTTGCGCACCAGCCTAACTTCATCGCTTTGCAATACATATATATTTATAGGCCGGCAATTACTTATTCTACTGGAACACAAGCATCTACAGGACAGACCTCAGCACAAGCTCCACAGTCAATACAAAGCTCTGGATCAATCACATACTTTTCTTCACCTTCTGAAATTGCTTCCACAGGACATTCTGGCTCGCAAGCTCCACACATGATGCAATCGTCAGTAATCTTGTACGCCATAGAAATAACCTCCCTGTTAAAGTTTGCTGCTAAACTTATGGTAGCATTTTTTCTTTTTATAGACAATAACTTAATGTTATTCATAATTTTATTCATTAATTTGGCTATTAACAAGGAAAGCAAATTAAATGTGTGTTGCAATGCTTGAGCGAATATTTCTTT
>CAZARY010000137.1:0-5897 GCA_964487675.1 uncultured Clostridia bacterium
TAATTTATAGTGATCACTTTATCGGCCTGGGAAAGCAAGTTCTGAGTGTCGCGCATATTGCCTATTTCGCCTACTTTTAACTTATCTTCCAATTGATAAAAATTCAAACAGGTTCCACAGGTTGAAATAGTTACACCACGATTTTCTATTTCCTTTAAAATTTCTACTGCGTCATTATTTATAGTGGCTAGTTCTATCCCTTTATTGATAAAGATTATATTACTTGGCAGCTCTGTATCTGGAGCTTCGAGGATGGTATAAAGAAAGCCTTGAATTAATTTTTGGCCCAAAGCCGCCTCTCCCTGTCCTAGGCAGTTCGATGTAATTAATAGAACATGATTTTTTCCCATACGATTATTCCTTCCTTTCTTTCTTAATGTATACCCGATAATCCCCTTCTCTCTTGGTTATTTTATAACGATCAAAGTATTCCAAAAGGGGCAGTGCATACTTTCGACTGGTTCCTAGTAAATCCCGCCATTCCCCTATTGTTAGTTTCTCTTTGTATGAAAAATGCGCTTCTAATAGGTTTTTAGCTTTTTCATAATAATCTACCAGAAAATAGATTTCTTCGGTTATCTTGATCATTTCATTTTTCAAAACTAAATAATCCAAAATCTCCTTTATTGTATCGATTGACTGATTCAACTGTTCGGCCAATTCATTTACTGTGTAAGGTTGAAACGGATGTTCTTCTTGCATTTCCACTATTTCAGAGATAATGTTTTCCTGCTCGGGGCTGGGGTTCGGATGAAATCCAGGTTTAATCAGAAACCCGTCTTTGAGTTCTAGATCTTCACTAGCTGACAAGCGCTCGATTAATTTTGTGGCGGCCTTTTCGTCCATACCAGATTGGCTGAAGAAGCTTGAGGCTTCTACTTTAGGCTTTCCAGGCCTTAACGGATATTTATGATGATACTCATGAACCTGTGCCTTTAATTGATCGAATAAATGATTTTGCGTTTTGTTGTGGATAAGAAAAGTATCCAGCTTTTGCACTTTATCGTTCCGAATCAAATGGTCCAAAATATTTTTTAGTTCAATGTTTCTAATGCCAGATGTTTTTTCTAGTTCTTGCTGCGCAATAACCCCTTTGTCTTTTATGATTTGGTGGATTAATTCCGTCGGGTCATCTTTTTCTAATAGAGCTAATCTTTCAATGACTTCTGGATTATTTAAGGGTTTCTTTTTGGCTCTATGTTCTAGAATGGTTCCGCCTCCAATGGTGGTTACAGGAGAATAAGAGCGGATAATAAATTTATCTTTTCTAAAAATGGGCAAGGCGTTATTTAATCTCAATTGGGCTAAACCGCTTTCCCCTGGCAGCAGTCTTTTCTGACCATAAAAGTAGATCCTGGCTACAGTTTCTCCGGCTCCCACATGGAGGTGGATAGGGCTGCCATTTTTTAGCTCCCAGTCCACCTCTGAAATCATAGATACCCTTACATCACACCTTTTTTCAGCAGCGAAATAGCCTGGTTCTGATAAAATATATCCTCTTTCCAATTTTTCAGCAGAAATATTGGGAAGATTTACGGCCAAACGCTGTCCAGCTTTGCCAGATTCTACTTGCTGACCATGCACTTGCAGCTGTCTCGCCCTAGTTTGGGTGTGACCTGGTACTATTTCTAATGCCTCATCTTTATTTATGGTGCCAGAGATTAGCGTACCGGTGACAATCGTTCCGAAACCACTGATTTTGAAAGCCCTATCAATGGGCATACGCACCGGACCTTCTTCGTCTTTTGGCGGTATATTTACCAGCATGTCATCTATGGTAGTCTTTAATAGTTCAAGACCTTCCCCAGTTTTAACCGAAGTTTTTAAGAGGGGCGCAGCTTCTAAGAAAGTGCCTTCCAGAGATTCCCTCACTTCTTCTTCCATTAGCGTGGTCCATTCTTCTTGGGCTAGGTCAATTTTTGTTAAAACTATTATCCCTGATTTTATCTGTAAGAGTTCCATTATGGCCAGGTGCTCTTTTGTTTGCGGCATGATACCTTCATTAACATCGATCACTAATAACACAAGGTCAATTCCTGCAATCCCAGCTAGCATGTTGTGAATAAACTTTTCATGGCCGGGTACATCAACAACGCCTGCGGTTCTTCCACTGGGTAACTCAAAAGGAGCAAAGCCCAAGTCGACGGATATGCCCCGATCTTTTTCCTCAACCAAGCGATCGGTATCCTTTCCGGTCAGAGCTTGAATGAGTTGTGTCTTACCATGGTCTACATGTCCCGCAGTTCCAATGATTAGATACAAAGTGGCTCACCATCCCAACCCCTATTTTAACTATCTTCATACTAATTTAGCATCTGAATAGTGTCAAGAAAATCTCTGTCAAAATAGAATGGAAGCTCGCGGGAAACTACATTATTTAACACAGATTAGATCTTTTATCTGGTTAAATATACCATCTCCGATTCCGGGTACACTTTTTATATCTTCAATTTGGGTAAAACTGCCCGTGGTATCTCTAAAACTAATAATATTATCGGCCCTTACTGGGCCAATGCCAGGCAGAGTCTCTAAAAGCACGGCGTCAGCTATATTAATATTAATTTTTTCCTGGATATTTTCTGAAGCTCGAGAATGATGGTGGCTGTTAAAATCATAGTAATCTTTCATACTCCAATCGTCGGTTTTTTCATAGATAATGATATGATCTCCGTCGGAAAGCGGTGCTGCCAGGTTTAGGACTTCCAAAAGGGCTGTACTTGTTTCGCCACCTGCTGCCTGAATCAAATTGTAAACCCGGCTATTTGGGGGAAGATAGTAGACTCCTGGACTTTTTACAGCTCCGGTGATATAAACGATAATTTCAGGATGTATTTGATTTAGATCTTTTTCTTTAGTGAGAGTGGCTGAATTTTCAAATTCTTTTCCCCCCGTGCTTGATTCTTTTATAGACAACAAGTGGTTTTCTTTAGGGCTATAATAAGAGGGGAATATAGAAAAATAAAAGAACGTGCTGACCGCAGCAATTGCCAAGAGCCCTGCTAAAAATTTATAAGGGAAACCGCTGAATCTAAAATTCACAGTTGGAATTTCCTCCGATCACAATAGAGTGATATAATTATTCTCCATTTAAAAGAAAAAACCTTTTCAAAAAAATAATAGTGAAGTGCTTAACTTTTATGTTAAAATACCAATTGAATATACTCAAAAAGCCTTTATTTAAGAAAATTAGTATGAAGAAATAAAGCGATTTTTTTATTGTTTATGCTTAAGCTGGAGGGGTCCCATGGTCGAAACAAAAAACAACTTTAAGCACAACAATGATACCGCTCAGCATAATAAGCAAGTGAATTATAAAGGATTATACGCAAAAAAATTCATAGGTTTTTTGGGATCAATGAGAACGGGCATTGTGCTTCTTATAGTCCTTGCGGCAATCGCAAGCTTAGGCTCTTTGATTCCCCAGCAGCAGCCGGCCCAACATTATTACGAGCAGTATAACCAGTCCATGGCAGAGGCCGTTTTATTTTTGGGGTTGGATAATCTTTATGAAGTTTGGTGGTTTGTGGCTTTAATTGTACTGCTTTGCGCCAACCTATTCTTTTGCAGTTTTACCCGATTGCCTGGGATTTGGAAGAGAACTTTTAATCCGCATAAAAAACTGGAAGAAAATAGACTGCACGCTTTTCAAAGTGCTCAAGAAATTACCCTGGAGTTAAAAAATAGAAAGGCGGTTCAAAAAATAGAAGCATGTTTAAAACAACATAGGTACAAAACTGAACGATTGGCTCACGAGCAAGGACAAAAATATGAGGGGTCTCAAGGAAAAACGTATTTATTTGCAGAGAAAGCACGGTTTGGTTATTTTGGGTCTTTTTTAACCCATATCAGTATTGTGGTCCTGGTGGTTGGTTTTGCTTATGGAAACATGGTTGGGTTCGAGGATTATATTCACGGCATCCCAGGAGATATTTTGGAAATAGAACAGGCGGACTTTCAAGTGCAAGTAGATAATTTTGAAATAGATTACAGAGAAGATTATTCCGTGAAACAATATTACAGCAATCTCACGGTCATAGAAGACAAAAAAACCATTAAACAGGAAGAAATTTTTGTAAACAGGCCGCTCAGATATGAGGGAGTAAATATTTATCAGTCAAATCACGGCTGGGTAGGTAAGATGGAAGTGACAAACCTTCGAACAGGCTTTGAAGATAGAACCCGGATGTATGAAGATACGGAGTATCGCCCTATGGGATTGGCTAAATCCGTGTTTTTTCATTCTTTCTTTCCGGATTATGATATGAGCGAGGATGGGCCCGTGAATCGCTCTCCGTTTCCCAATAATCCGCGTTTTGTTTGGATTTTGTATGAGGGCCCGGAAATCGTTGATATGTTTGTCACGGAGCCCGGGGAAACGGTGGAACACGGTGATATTGAGGTGACTTTTACTGGATATGACCAATATACGGGGCTAAGAGTGGTGCATGATCCTGGTATACCCGTATTCTTTTTTGGCAGTGGCCTTATGGTCCTGGGACTTATATTATCTTTCTTTTTATATCCACGACGGATTTGGACGGTGGTTGTTCCAGATGAAGGCAGCGGAGGAACCAAGGTGATTGTGGCAGGTAAAGGTTTGAAAGATCATAAAAACTTTCAAAAAGAGCTAGAAAACTTAAGGAATAAAATTGAAGGCGATCATCATGCTGATAAAAAAATGATAAAACAGCAGAACAAGGGTAAAGAATAAGATACCAATCGGCATTATGCTGGGAACAATAAAATTTTATATAGAGGTAGGTGAATATCAGTGGGGGAGGAACAATTAGTTTATTTTGAACATTTATTTTTCAACTTAACTTTTGCGCTTTACCTGGCAGCGGCAGTTTTGTATATAGGTGTTTTTTTGATAGCAAAAACTGAAGGGAATATCAGCAAAGCTGCTACCCTAGTTGCGGTTTTGGGACTCATAGTGCATACTGTTTCTATCGCAATCCGAACGGTGAATGCGGGCCGAATTACTATGCACAACCAATTCGAATTTGCCACATGGTTTGCCTGGGGAATTGTACTCTGCTACCTTTTTGTTGAACGCTATTATCGTTACAGGTACAAGGGAATAGGAGTGTTTGTGATGCCCCTGGGGTTTATTATGATTTGGTATGCCTCTACTCTGCCCATGGAAATTAGACCCCCTATGCCGGCACTTCAGAGCGCGTGGCTAACAGCCCATGTAGGAACAGCCATCATAGGATATGGGGCTTTTGCCGTGGCATGTGGGATTTCCATTATGTATTTGCTCAAACAGAAAAAATCTACGAACCCGGGAAGCATTTTTGATAAAAGTTTCTTCCCATCCCTGGAAACCATTGATGAAATAAACTATAAAGCTGTAGCTTTTGGGTTTATTGGTTTAACGCTTTGTATCATAACAGGGGCTATTTGGGCGGAACAAGCCTGGGGCAGGTACTGGGGTTGGGACCCAAAAGAGACTTGGTCTCTAATTACATGGATAATCTATGCCGTTTATTTGCATGCACGTTTCACCCGGGGTTGGCGAGGCAACAAAACGGCTTGGTTTTCAATTATCGGCTTTATCAGTGTATTGTTTACTTATGTCGGCGTTAATATGCTGCTGCCAAGTATACACAGCTACGTCTAATAAGGCATGAAGCAAGGAATATAGAGGTGAAATCTTTGGAATTAATTGTTTTTGGGCTTAACCATAAAACAGCCCCAGTGAGCGTTCGAGAAAAGCTCGCGCTCAATGAAAATCAAGTACAGTTACTAGACTCTTTATTTGTGCAGGATTCAGACATAGAGGAAGCTTATATACTTTCCACTTGTAACCGGACAGAATTTCACTTGATGGTTAATGAATAACAGGAAGGGCATGGTGTGTATAATGTTGTTAATGATGCTGAAGAATCCCATGG
>CAZARY010000138.1:0-5884 GCA_964487675.1 uncultured Clostridia bacterium
AAAGAAATCAGCTTTTAAAAAATAACCTTGATAGAAACTACTTAAATCAAGTCTTGCCTTCTTGGGATAAGCAATTAGCATATTATGGGACCCAGATTGTATTGAAGCGAAAAAAAATTATTAAGAAAATGAAATTGCTGGGTAGGTTATTATACAGGAAGTTGACCGGTCAATCTGAAGATTTAGATATACAATATATGTCCTCTCCTATATGGTTTAGCGAAATTGAAGCAGACAGGTATGCGTTAAAAGATTTGAATCAACATTATTATGACTATTTGGTTGAAAACAGAGAAAAAGATGTCAGCAAAAAAGTTACCACAGTAGGACCACATCGAGATGACCTTCATTTTTATATTCAGGGTAAAAATGCTAGGATTTATGGTTCCCAAGGACAACAGCGGACTACTATTTTGGCTTTAAAATTAGCAGAATTGGAAATGATAAAAGGGGAAAAGGGAGAATATCCAGTACTTCTTATGGATGATGTGCTTAGCGAATTGGATAAGCATCGCAGGAATTATCTTTTAAATATTACGCTCGGTCAGGTACAAACTTTTGTAACAGGGACCATGATAGAAGATTTTGATCCACATATGTTGGATAAAGCCCAGATTTATAAGATTTGCGAAGGTAAGGCGGTGCATGCCGATGCAAGGCATTAGCAGGGAGCTATTTCGTTTACTGGCAAACAGTGGCATTGCCAAAAAATATTATGACCAATTGGCTATAAAAGCCTGGGACAAAGTAGTAGGGCAAGAAATTGCAGATCACTGTCGCCCGAAAGAAGTCAAAGGGTCTGTTATGTTTGTTGTTTGCGCCCATGCAATATGGGCACAAGAATTAAGCATGCGGAAAAAAAATATTATCGATGAAATTAAGAATATCGTAGGAAAAAGTTATATAAAAGAGATCAAATTTACTACGGGCGAACTGCCTCAAGTTCAAGACAATCAAAATGGTATATCCAGTGCTTTTAAAGAGGCTCTTCCTGAATTAAATCAAGAAGAGTTAACTTGGGTACGCTCGCAATTAAATGAAATTGAAGATGACCAATTGAAATATAAGCTAGAAAATATTATGATTTACGATTTGAGAAAAAAGAAGCAACAAAAAAGAGAGGGATACAGGGAGTGTAGTCGATGTGGTATCCTTACCCAGAACTCAAATGTTTGTTCATTTTGTAAGGAGGAAAAAAAACGGTTGGAATTGAATCAAATTCTGAGACTATTAAAAGATACCCCTTGGTTAGATTATCAAGCAATGCAATATTACCGTCCTGACACAAAAAAAGTTGATTTTCATCGCGCTAAAACGATGCTTTATTGGAAGATTAAGGATAAATTGGCCTGGATTAAAAAAACACAAACCCATCATTCGAAAGAAAGCAACCAAGCATGGATGGAAGATTTATTGAATCAATTGGTTTTGTTGGTGATGGAGAGACCACCGGAAGAACTGCCATCTGGTGCTTGGGAAAAAATAGTAGAAGCAAATTGCCCAGAGTACTTTAAGCTTTTTAATATTTCCAAAAAGGAGGATGAATGATGTTTTTGCATATTGGAAATAATATGGTGCTCCCAACCAATGACATAGTAGGGATTTTTGATATCGGCACTTTACAAGAGAAATCAACCAAGGAGTTTTTAAAAATTGCCAAGGAAGAAGGCTTTGTTGAGGAAAATGATAAGGAGCTCCAAAAAAATAGAAGTTTTATCTTAACCCAGCAAAATGTTTATTTTTCACCCATCTCTTCTATTACTTTAAAAAAAAGAGTAGAAAGGTTTTATGCTAGAATCTACAAGAATATCTATCTGGATGAATATCTGGAAGCAGAACATATGGAACCGGAAGATCAATACTCGGATGAGGAATGAAAATACTGGTTTGATCATGCGGCAAGACGTTTTAACTGTGATATAATTAAAGCGGAAAAGAAATGGGGGATCGTTTATGACCGAAAACAATTATAATCATTTAGAGACCCATAAGTCCCATAATGAAGAAATGGACCAATTAGAACAAATCGAACAGCTCAGCTACGATGAAAATCAAATTCAAGTATTAGAAGGGTTGGAAGCTGTGCGCAAAAGACCAGGCATGTATATTGGATCAACTGATGAAAGCGGTCTCCATCATTTGGTCTTTGAAGTGGTTGATAACAGTATTGATGAAGCGATGGCTGGATTTTGTGACGTCATTGAAGTTGGTATAGAACCGGATCATGCCGTTTGGGTCAGTGATAATGGGAGAGGGATTCCCGTAAAAGAACATCCCAAGATTAAAAAACCCACTTTAGAAGTTATTATGACCTATCTGCATGCGGGTGGAAAATTCACTAATAACAGCTATAAAGTGTCTGGCGGTTTGCATGGGGTGGGCATTTCAGTGGTCAATGCTCTGGCCCGATGGATCGAAATAGAAGTTTACCGAGATGGTTATGTTTATAAACAAGAATATGAACGGGGATATCCCGTGAATGATATTAAACAGATCGGTACTACAGACAAACAAGGTACTTTTATTAGATTTTACCCAGATGAAGAAATATTTGAGCACACGGAATTTGATTACCAAACAATCCGCAACCGGATGCAACAGCTGGCCTTTTTAAACCGTGGTATTTCTATTACGATTTATGATCAAAGGGATCAAGACCACCCCAAAAAGGAAAACTTTATTTACGAAGGCGGTATTAGGTCTTTTGTAGAGTATCTTAATGAAAACAAAAATCCTTTATTCGAACCCCCTATCTTCATAGAAGGACAGCAAAACGGCTGCATGGTGGAACTTGCTTTACAGTATAATGACGGTTACCAGGAGATGATTCATTCCTATGCTAATAACATCAACACACAAGAAGGGGGCACCCATGAAGCGGGATTTAAAATAGCGTTGACCCGGACGGTGAATGATTATGCCCGCAGACATAATTTGCTTAAAAATGGAGACAAAAATCTCACCGGTGAAGATATTAGAGAAGGGATAACGACGATTCTCAGTGTCAAAGTTCAAGATCCTCAGTTTGAGGGGCAAACCAAGACAAAACTGGGAAACAGCGAAGTGCGGCGCATAGTAGAATCCATTGTTGGAGAGCAGTTGGCATATTTTTTGGAAGAAAATCCGGGTGTTGCCAAGAAAATAGTCAACAAAAGCATTAATGCCTCTCGGGCCCGAGAAGCCGCCAGAAAAGCCAGGGAGTTGACCCGAAGAAAAAATGCTCTGGAAGTGACCAACCTTCCAGGCAAACTTGCGGACTGTACTAGTAAAGACGCTTCCAAGAGCGAAGTGTACCTGGTAGAAGGTGATTCAGCCGGCGGTTCTGCGAAGCAGGGCAGAGATCGAGAATTTCAGGCCATACTGCCTCTGCGTGGTAAAATTTTGAATGTAGAAAAGGCCCGGTTTGACAAAATTTTAGCCAACGAAGAAATCAAAACCATTATTACGGCCCTAGGGACCGGAATTGGGGAAGAATTTGACATTACCCGGGCGCGCTACCAGCGCCTTATTATCATGACTGATGCAGATGTAGATGGGGCCCATATCCGTACGCTTTTACTCACTTTTTTCTATCGCTATATGCGGCCTCTTATTGAAAATGGCTATATTTATATAGCCTTGCCGCCACTGTATCAGGTAAAACAGAAAAATAAGACCTATTACGCCTTCAATGATGAGGAGCTAGACCAATTGCTGGAGAAAATTGGGAAAAGCAATATTACCCTGCAGCGGTATAAAGGTTTAGGTGAGATGAATCCTTCCCAGCTCTGGGAGACAACGATGAACCCTGAAACTCGGACTGTTATGCAGGTGAAGTTAAAAGATGCTATCGAGGCAGATAAAATTTTCACGGTTTTAATGGGGGAAAAAGTCAGCCCTAGACGCCAGTTTATTCAGGAGAATGCCCGCCAGGTAAAAAATTTGGATGTATAATCTGGGCAAATCTATAGCAAGCGAGAGAAAGCGAGGGAAAATGTATGAGTGAATCGATACACGGCAAAGTAGTTCCCATCGATATTCAAGAAGAAATGGAGAACTCGTTTTTAGACTATGCCATGAGCGTGATTGTTAGCCGGGCCCTTCCCGATGTTAGGGATGGGCTTAAACCTGTACACCGGCGGATTTTATATGCCATGTATGATTTGGGCATTACCCCGGATAAATCCTATAAAAAATCGGCCCGTGTGGTTGGGGAAGTTCTGGGTAAATATCACCCTCATGGCGATGTAGCCTTATATGATGCCATGGTTAGAATGGCCCAGGATTTTTCCACCCGATATCCCCTGGTTGATGGTCACGGGAATTTTGGGTCAATAGATGGAGATAACGCTGCAGCCATGCGCTATACTGAGGTGAAAATGGCGCAGATCAGCATGGAGATGCTAAAAGATATTGATAAGGATACCATTGATTTCCAATTGAACTTTGATGAAACTTTGGAAGAACCTCGGGTACTTCCTTCTCGGTATCCAAACTTACTGGTTAATGGCACTGCAGGGATCGCCGTCGGGATGGCGACCAATATACCCCCACATAACCTGGGAGAGGTTATTAATGGATTGGAAGCGCTCATAGAGGAACCGGATATTTCTTTAGATGAGCTGATGCAGTTTGTGAAGGGACCAGATTTTCCCACAGGGGGCATTATTTTAGGAGAGAAAGGGATTCACGAGGCCTACACCACTGGGAGAGGGAAACTGCGCATCCGGGGGAAATGTGAAATAGAGGCCTTAAAAGGGAACAAACACCGCATTATAATCAGTGAACTGCCATACCAGGTGAACAAGGCAAAACTAATTGAATCCATTGCTTCTTTGGCCAGGGAGAGAAAAGTGGAAGGTATAAGCGATTTAAGGGATGAATCTGACCGGGATGGTATGCGAGTTGTGATCGAACTCAAGCGCGATGTCAATCCAAATGTTCTTTTAAACCAGCTCTATAAATTTACAACCTTAGAGCAATCATTTGGGATAATTCTTTTGGCCCTGATAGATGGGGAACCCAAGGTTATGAATCTTAAGGAAATTCTGGAACATTACCTGGCGTTTCAAAAAGAAGTTATAACCCGGAGAACTCAATACTTACTAAACAAAGCAGAGGCCAGAGCCCATATACTAGAAGGCTTGCGCATCGCTTTAAATCATCTGGATGCTGTCATTAAGTTGATTCGTTCCTCTCAATCCGTAAAGGAAGCAAAAGAAGGATTGATGGAAAATTTTGAGTTGTCTGACAAGCAAGCCCAGGCTATCTTGGATATGCGTCTACAAAAGCTTACAGCCTTGGAGCGGGATAAAATTGAAACAGAGTACAAAGACTTATTGAAAAAAATTGACTATTACCAACGGGTGTTGGGCGATGAGCGCCTGGTTTTGAATATTATTAAACAGGAAGTACAGGAAATTGGAGACAAATTTGCCGATAACCGCAGAACGGTAATTACCAAAAAAACTGAGGAGATTGACGAAGAGGATTTGATTCCGGATGAAGAGGTGATCATTACGCTGACCCATCAAGGATATGTGAAGCGGGTGCCGGTAAACACCTATAGGAATCAGCGGCGAGGCGGCAGAGGCATTAGCGGCATCACGACCAAGGAAGACGATTTTGTCGAACATCTTTTTGCCACATCGACCCATGACTATATCCTGTTTTTTACCAACAAAGGGAAAGTATATCGGTTGAAAGTATATGAGCTCCCGGAAGCCTCCCGCCAAGCCAGGGGAACAGCGATCATTAATTTGCTTAGCATAAACCAGGATGAGCATATCACAGCGGTGATACCATTAAAAGATTTTTCACACGATGAATTTCTTTTTTTCATAACCAAGAAGGGCATCGCTAAGAAAGTTATTCTCAGTGAATTAAAAGCTTACCGTAAAGATGG